>CAYRDI010000031.1:0-24782 GCA_964423095.1 uncultured Micavibrio sp. | reverse complement strand
ACCCATAACCAATGCCTAGCTTTTGCTCCCAGCTACCATCGGTTTCATCTTCTCCATCAAAAGCATAAGTACCTTTCCATTCCACTTCCAACTCCCCCTTTTCGATGTAAGGGGCATAAATTTTCTTTGCAGCAAGAGCCGCATCCGGTGCGCCGAAAGTAAATCCAGTTAACAGGCTGATCATGAACGCTGTATGGGCCAGTGTCTGTTTTACGGACGGGCGGGAAAGAAGTTTTAGCATCAAGTAAAGTCCTCCAAGGGTTGAGATATAGGCGATAATTTGTATGACGGACGGACGCGCCGTGTAGCCGACCAGTACACCCAGCGTCTGACCAATGAACCCGCTTTCGGGCAGGATGGCGGATGTATTCCACACAACATGGGAAAGAGATTCAAAAGCGCCTGCCGATGTCAGAAAGCCAAAGGCCTGCGAGACCATGCCGGCCACCAGCAACATCAAGATGGCGCTCGTGATTTGAAAGAATTGTTTAAGGGGAAGAGAAATCAGTCCTTTGTACAGCAGGCCGCCGACGATGGCACCGCCGGTGAAGCCAATCGCGGCCCCGGCCATCAAGGAGGCAAATGATAAGCCTGACGCCAGCATGCCATAGGAAAACAGCACGATTTCCGATCCTTCGCGCAGGATGGACAGGGCGATAATAACGGAGAGCGTGATGTATGGCAGGTCGCCCTTCACAATCGCATCGCCGACATGGCGGATATTCGCTTTCATTTCATGGGCATGTTTTTTCATCCACAAAAGAGTCCAGCCGATGAATCCTGCGGCCACGAACAGAATGGTCGCGTTGAAATATTCCTGTCCCACGCCTTCGGCAAGATTGGAGATATAATCGGTGAGGAAAGCGATGATGGCTGCGCCCGCGATACCCGCGGCAAATCCGATGGCAATCGCCTTGCCACGGTGGGGAATTCCGCGTGTGGCGGCCAGAACCATGCCCATGATCAGCACGATTTCAAAAACTTCACGGAAAACGATCACGGCGCTGCCGAACATGACTTCAAACTCTCTTGCCAAAAATAGTGGGTTATTTTGCGATAATCGTGCCTTTGGCCGTATCGGGGTTGAATTCCCCGAAGAACGGATAGCTGCCCGGCTCCAGAGGGCCGATAAAAATGACGCCCTTGCCGTTGCCGCTGATAATTTTTTCGCGGTTCAGCTCATAACTTTCGAATTCTTCGGGGGTCGCATCCTTATTAATAACGGTGATCTTGACCTTTTCGCCCGCCGGAACGTTCAGTGTTTCGGGGGAAAATTTGTGATCCTTGATCGTCAGCTGGAATTCCGAAGCCGCATAGGCAGGGGCCCACATGGCTAGAATGGCAAAAAATATGAAAAATATCCTCATGGCGTACCCGATCCTTTAATTAATAATCATTCTTATTATCATTTAAGCGGGCGGCGTCAAGCGGAAAAGTTTTTGGGGCGATATCTGACAAACTATTGCAACCCCCCGCCAGCTTCTTTAAAACCACAGGCATTAAAAACCACGTTTACGTAGAGGGAATTACCCATGACAGTCAAAGTCGCCATCAATGGTTTCGGTCGTATCGGACGCTTGGTCGCCCGCGCCTTGTATGAATCCAAACGCAACGACATCGAATTGGTCGCCATCAACGACCTCGCGACGCTCGAAGGCAACAAGGTTCTTTTGAAGTATGATTCCGTTCACGGCAAATTCCCGTTCGATGTGGAACAAAAAGATGACAAGACCCTGATCATAAACGGCAAACCTGTGACGGTCGTTCAGGAACGCGATCCTACGAAACTGCCCTGGGGCGACCTCGGTATCGACATCGTTCTGGAATGCACGGGGATTTTTACGAAACGCGATAAGGCGGCCATGCATCTTCAGGCCGGCGCAAAAAAAGTCCTGATCTCCGCCCCCGCCGAAGAAGAAGATATTACGGTTGTTTACGGTGTGAATTCCGACAAGCTGAAACCCGAACACACGATTGTGTCCAACGCATCCTGCACCACCAACTGTCTGGCCCCTGTTGCCAAGGTTTTGCATGAAGCGATTGGGATCGAAAGCGGGTTTATGACCACGATTCACTCCTACACCGGCGACCAGAACACGGTGGATACGTTCCACAAAGACCTGCACCGTGCCCGCGCCGCCGCGCTGAACATTATCCCGACCTCGACGGGCGCAGCCAAGGCTGTTGGTAAGGTTTTGCCGGAATTGAAAGGAAAGCTGGATGGCGTTTCGTTGCGTGTTCCCACGCCGAACGTGTCGGTTGTCGATCTGAAGTTTATCGCATCCCGCGAAACGAGCGCAGAAGAAGTCAACGCCGCGATCAAAAAAGCATTGGGCGATATGACGAACATCCTGAACGCCTATGAAGACCCGCTTGTTTCCAGCGATTTCAACCACGATGCCCATTCCTCGATCTTCTCCTATGCCGGAACGAAGGTCATCGATGGTAAGCTGGTGCGCGTGATGAGCTGGTATGACAACGAATGGGGATTCTCCAACCGGATGCTCGATACTTGTGCCAAAATGCATGCCGTTGGCTATGGTGCTGCCAGCAAGGCCGCGTAATGCAACCGATCAAAAAGGAAAATCCTATGCCCAAACTGAAACCAGGTGTTGTCTGGGGCGATGATTACAAAGCTCTGATCAAGGCGTGCAAGGAGGGTGAATACGCCCTTCCGGCCGTGAATGTGACGGGTACAAACACCATCAACGCCGTGATGGAATCGGCCGCCAAGAACAAGGCGGATGTGATTATCCAGCTTTCCAACGGCGGCGCGGAATTCTACGCCGGCAAAGGAATGCCCGATCCGTTTCAGGCGAAGGTTCTGGGGGCTGTCAGTGCCGCGCTTCATGTCCATGCGCTCGCCGAACATTACGGCATCTGCGTTGTCCTTCACACCGACCATGCGAACAAGAAACTCATCCCGTGGGTTGATGCGATGATCGATTACGGTACGGAGTTCTATAAAAAACGCGGCTTTCCCCTCTTCTCGTCTCACATGGTGGATTTGTCCGAAGAACCTTTGGAAGAAAACCTGGCCGAATGTGCCCGCATTCTTAAACGCATGGTTCCGCTCGGTATGAGCATTGAAATCGAACTGGGCGTCACGGGCGGCGAAGAAGATGGCGTTGGTTCCGATGACATCGACAATGCCAAACTTTACACGCAACCTGAAGATGTTATGCGCGCCTATGAAGTATTGGCCCCCATCGGCCATTTCTCCACGGCGGCGTCGTTCGGCAACGTGCATGGCGTTTATTCGCCGGGAAATGTGAAGCTGCGTCCCGACATCTTGAAGAATTCGCAAGACCTCGTGGCAAAGAAAACAGGTCTGGGCCATAACCCGCTTGATCTCGTTTTCCATGGCGGTTCGGGCTCCGAAAAGGACAAGATCACGGAAAGTCTTGGGTATGGCGTGTTCAAAATGAACATCGATACCGATACCCAGTTCGCGTTTGCGGAATCCATCGGTAAATATGTCTGGAACAATGAAAAGGCGTTTGCCTACCAGATCGACCCAGAAGACGGAAAGCCCTATAAAAAG
The DNA here is from genome assembly GCA_964423095.1 of uncultured Micavibrio sp. Taxonomy (GTDB): domain Bacteria; phylum Pseudomonadota; class Alphaproteobacteria; order Micavibrionales; family Micavibrionaceae; genus Micavibrio_A. Next base: position 21,238 of record CAYRDI010000031.1, on the reverse strand, counting down.
CAGTATGACCCGCGGGTCTGGCTGCGTGAGGGCGAAAAAGGCATTATCAAACGTATGGATGAGGCCTTTGCCGATCTTCGTTCCGCCGGGAAATCCTTGGCGGCGTAGCCTTCCTGTCCTATACTTCCCCCTGCAATTTTAGGAGGAAGTATATTATGGAACCTATCGTCCCGATCGTCATCGCTTTTTTGGCCGTCATCATCATTGCCAAGGGTGTGAAAGCCGTTCCGCAGGGAATGGAATACACCATTGAACGCTTTGGCCGTTATACGAAAACCCTCCACCCCGGTTTGAATTTCATCGTGCCGATCATCGATTCCGTGGGCGCGAAGATCAACATGATGGAAACGGTGCTGGATGTTCCTTCGCAGGAAGTCATCACCAAGGACAACGCATTGGTCCGTGTGGATGGTGTTGTGTTCTATCAGGTTCTTGATTCCGCCAAGGCCGCGTATGAGGTACGCCATCTGGAAAACGCGACCTTAAACCTCACCATGACAAACCTTCGGACGGTGATGGGTTCTATGACGCTCGATGAACTGCTCTCCGAACGCGACCAGATCAATGCCCGTCTTTTAACGATCGTCGATGATGCCACCGCGCCGTGGGGGATCAAGGTCACGCGGATTGAAATCAAGGATATTGCTCCGCCACGCGACCTCGTCGATTCCATGGCCCGCCAGATGAAGGCGGAACGGGACAAGCGTGCAACGATTCTAGAGGCCCAAGGACAGCGTGAATCCGCCATCCTGCGCGCCGAAGGGGAAAAGCAGGCCGTAATGTTGGAGGCTGAAGGCCGCAAGGAAGCCGCCTTCCGGGATGCCGAAGCCCGCGAACGGGCCGCCGAAGCCGAAGCAAAAGCGACACAAGTCGTGTCCCAATCTATCGCGGGCGGGAATGTTCAGGCTATCAATTACTTTGTGGCCCAGAAATATGTTGAAGCTCTAAAGGCCTTTGCAAATTCTCCCAACCAGAAAACCATCTTCATGCCGGTGGAAACCACGGGCGTGATGGGCTCCATCGCCGGCATCACCGATCTGGTCAAGGATGCAATCGGGAAAAAAGGATAAATACCATGGCTGAATTTCTGAACGGCATTGAATATTGGTACTGGCTGATTTTCGGTCTTGTTCTTCTGGGGCTGGAAATTCTTGTCTTCGGTGCCTTTTTCCTTTGGTTGGGGCTGGCCGCACTGGTGGTTGGGGTGCTCGCCCTCTTTATCTCAAGTCTATTATGGTCGCACCAGATTATCATCTGGGCAGTTCTATCGGTCATCGGCGCGTTCGGATGGCAACTTTATAAAAAGAAACATCCGTCTGAAACCGGTCCCACGAAGATGAACCGCCGCGGCGAACAATATGTGGGTCGTCATTTCACCCTGACCAAAGACATCATCAACGGCGTGGGGAAATTGCATGTCGATGATACGCGCTGGCGTATCGTTTGCGACCATGATCTGCCTGCGGGAACAAAGGTCAAAGTAACGGCGGTGGACGGTACGTCCCTGCGTGTCGAAGAATTCGTATCATAACCGGCCATGTTTGGTATCCGCCGCGGATTACTGCTTATTGTCCTGCTGTTTCTGGCAACGGGTGGATACAAACATTTTTCTTATCTAACGGATTTGTTTCATGACTCTTCCGCTACTGGAACGGAAAATACTGTTACCGAAGAAGATCGTGGCAAACAGAATACCCCTCGCACCGTTCGCCTGTCCGAACAACGCCGGGTGCATATCCTTTATGGGGATAATCGCGGCGGCGGGCATCTGGCCGGTACAGGTAAGGCTTGTAAATCAGAATTCCCCGATAACTGGAACGCCGCCGATGTCATTGACCGTGTGAAACAAGTGGCGGCGAATGACAATCTGCACTGGAAACGTGAAACCAACGGTTATTACACCGCCGAACAAACGGTGGAGGATGTGCGGATCAAGGTTGTTCTGGCCGGGAATAAACGCGACATCGTCACGGCCTATCCCGTCAATGCGGAACGAAACCATTGCCCGCGCAATCTTCCTGCGAACGACAATTACAACCGTTAATGACAGACATACAACGATACGGGCGCAACACCGTCCCGCAGGATTCCGATCTCGCTGGCGGCTGCCTTGCTTAAATCGATAATGCGTTTGCCGCCAAAGCCGCCACGATCATTGATTTTTACGGTCACGGTTTTGCCGTTTCTTAAATTCAACACTTTGACGATGGTGCCGAACGGCAAGGTTTGATGTGCCGCCGTCAGAAGCGTGGGATCAAAAACATCTTCATTGCTTGTTAAGCGGCCATGGAAACCATCGCCGTACCAACTGGCCAGGCCGTGGCCCGCCTCTTCCGTGCAGCCATTGGCGAGAGATAGGCGCGGCAAGAGCAGGATGGTTAAAAATAAAAGTCGTACCATGCCAAATTGGTACGACTTTTTGGGTCATAACGCAAATAACACCCGTTACGGACAAAGATAGATTTTTACTTGCGCTACACCGTCCATACCCAATTCATCTGCCGCTCCCGTCGTCAGGTCGATAACACGGGGGTCGCCTTTTTTGTCATTGGCAAACGGCCCATTGTCATTCAATTTCACGATCACATTGTTTTCTTCATTGGTTTCCGCATCATTCATAACAACTTTGACGTATTCCCCCCACATGGAGGAATCCCGATAGGCGGCCGTCAGGGCATTGGGATTAAATTTATCACCATACGCCGTGTCGTTAAATATGCGGTTTCCATGTTTGTCGCGGCCAATCGCCACTTCGTTTCCGTACTGGGAGGCTTCGCCAGCCTTCAAGAACTGCGTGCATTCGCTGGGGTCGATGCCATGGACCGGATCTCCTCCGAATGCTGGGTTCCCTGCCGTAGAAGCCATGGAGGTTGCCAATGCAAAGCCCCGCGTTAACATTTTTACATCGATCATAACCCAAAATCCCTAAACCGCATTTGTGACGGCGGGATAAATGACGGGAAAATATGGGCTGGATGCGGCCCGAATGTCCGGATTAGGTGACCATTTTATGGCGAAATGTGGCAGGAGCCACGCATTACCGGCACAGGTACAAAACCACCGGCTGGGTGCTGGGCATATTCAAGGCGCGTGATGCCCCGCGGCTAAGGTCAATAATCCGCCCCCTCACGAAAGGCCCGCGGTCATTGATCCGCACGAAGACGCCCTTGGGATCGGCACCGGGTTTATCGAGAACGACGCGCACGATACTGCCAAACGGCAATGTTCTGTGCGCCGCCGTAATCCCTTCGGGTTCAAACTTCTCCCCGCTGGCCGTGGGATTAAAGATATATTTTCCGTCCGGTGTGCGTCCCTTGGCCATTTCGTTGCCGTACCAGCTGGCAAGGCCGCTATCGTAATACTCGCATCCTGCCGCATCGACATCTGGCATGCCGTGGGGCGCACCGGCGCACGCGGACAGGGTTAATAAGGCGATCAAGGCAACTATCTTTTTCATGGCTTTCCACACCACAGGATCTGGTTAATGTCTGCGGCTCCCGTGGCCAGCATGATAAGCCGATCAATGCCAAGCGCAATCCCCCCGCTTTCGGGCATCCCGTGGGCCAGAGCGGCGATGAACTCTTCATCCAGCGGGTAACGCTCGCGATAAATCCGTTCCTTGATGTCCATTTCGATATGGTAACGGCGGCGTTGTTCGGCCGCGTCGGTGAGCTCGGAAAAGGCATTGGCCAGCTCGATCCCGCAGACATAAAGCTCGAACCGCTCGGCAAATCTGGGGTCGTCCGTCTTGGGTTTGGACAATGATGCCATGGCAATCGGGTAATCCATCAGAAATGTTGGCCGCATCATGCCCAGGTTGGGTTCGATTTTGGCATCCATGACACGGAAAAACAAATCATCCCAATGATCGTCATCGGCGGCACGTAGTCCCGTTTCACGCACCTTTGCGCGCAATCCATCGGTATCGTCGAGATAATCCGCAATGTCGAAACCGGCATAGCGGACAAAGGCCTCACGGACGGTCAGCCGTTCAAAGTCATCAAACGGATCGGCCCCGAACTGTTTATAAATGTATTTTTTGATCCCGGCCTTATAAGCCACGGCGCGGAGAAGGCCTTCACAATCCCTCATAATGTCTTTGTAATCGGCGTTCGTTCTATACCATTCGATCATCGTGAATTCGGGGGAATGGCGTTTGGTGTCTTCCCCGTTCCGGAAGACGTGGCAGATTTGGTAAATCCGTTCCATCCCTGCGACCATCAGTTTTTTCATCGCGAATTCGGGGCTGGTATGCAGGTAAAGGCGGCGGGCGATGTTCCCGTCCACCCCCCGTAAATCGGTGCCAAAGGCGCGGATATGGGCATCAATGACGGGACAGGTTTGGAGGATTGGTGTTTCGACTTCTGTAAACCCGTCGCCATCGAAAAAACGGCGGATTTCCTGCATAATTGCCGCTCTGGCCTCCAGATAGGGCCTTTGAAGCGCAAAATTTTCCGGCTCCCACCACATTTGCTTGCAATTTCCTTTCAAATCCCCTAGAACGGCCACGGAATTTATACAAAGGATTGATGAAATGAAAGCCGATATTCATCCGGATTACCACGAAATCACGATCGTCCAGACGGATGGATCTGAATACAAAACCCGTTCCTGCATGGGCAAGGCTGGCGATTCCATGCGCTTGGACGTTGACCCCCTGTCCCATCCGGCATGGCAAGGCGGCACGCAGAAGGTTGTTGAAAAACAACAGCTTAAGAAATTCGAAAACAAATACGGCTCGTTCCTGTCCACCACCGGTGGCAAAAAGGAATAGTCATACAAGACCGTTCAGAATTTCGTCAGAGAACAACAAAAACCGCCCCACAGGGCGGTTTTTTATTGGGTGTCTCGAATCTTACGCAGCTTCGAGCTGTTTTAAGGCCGTTTCCAGCTTGTCGATCACGGTTTGCGCCTCGATCTTGCGGGCCTTGAATTCCTCGATAATTTCAACGGGCGCGTTGGCCACAAACTGTTCGTTGCCCAGCTTCGCATCCGTTTTTTCGATATCGCTTTGCAGTTTGGCGATCTGTTTTTGAAGCCTTTCCCGCTCCTTGTCCAGATCGATCAGATCGGCGATGGGCAGGATAAAGGTGGCTTCATCGACAATCGCCTTGATCGAACGGCCGGGGGCTTTGCCTGATAGCAATTCTATTGTTTCAAGCCGTGCCATTTGTTTTAAAACAGCATCGTAGGTTTCAAGACGTTTCTTCGTTTGCGCATTCGCATCCTGTATCACCAGCGCGATTTTGGCACCAGCCGGTACGTTCATATCGGAACGGACGGAGCGGATCGTCGAAATCGCTTTTTGAACCCAGGCGATTTCCTGATCGGATTCTGCCTTGATCAGGTTTTCAGGATAGCTGGGCCATGTGCTGGTCAGCAGGCGTTCGCCCTTCCCGCGTTTGGCGATATTGGCAAACAGCTCTTCGGTGACATAGGGCATGAACGGGTTGAGCAGGCGCAGGATTTGATCGAGTACCCATCCGGTCGTCGCACGGATTTCAGCCTGAACATCTTTCGTGCCGTTGGCAAGCAAGGGCTTCGTAAATTCCAGATACCAATCACAGAACGTACCCCATGTGAATTGATAAATCGCGCTGCTGGCCTCGTTGAATTTATATGCGGCCAGCGCTTCCTCGATCGCCTTGGTGGTTTTTAAAACATCGCCGATGATCCATTGGTTGATGGTGTTTTTGACCGTTGCGGGATCAAATCCATCCTTGGGGAACGCATCGTTCATTTCGCAATAACGGGCGGCGTTCCACAATTTGGTGGTGAAATTCCGGTATCCTTCGACACGGTCTTCGGACATACGAATGTCACGACCCTGTGCGGCCGATGCCGACATGGTAAACCGCAATGCATCCGCGCCGAATTTTTCGATCAGCGTCAAGGGGTCGATCACATTGCCCTTGGATTTGGACATCTTCTGGCCCTTGGCATCCAGAACAAGCGCGTGGAGATAGACCTTTTTGAACGGCACATCCCCCATAAAATGGATTCCCATCATCATCATGCGAAGAACCCAGAAGAAGATGATGTCGAATCCCGTGATCAGAAGATCGCCGGGATAGTATTTGTTCAGTTCCGGCGTTTTTTCCGGCCAACCGAGTGTGGAGAACGGCCACAGCGCGGATGAAAACCACGTATCGAGAACGTCTTCATCGCGTCTTAGTCTTTTATCGCCGGCTTGGCGTTTTGCTTCTTCTTCCGTCTCGGCGACATAGACCTTGCCGTCTTCATCATACCATGCCGGAATCTGGTGGCCCCACCAAAGCTGGCGGGAAACGCACCATGGTTGCAGATTGTCGATCCAGTTGAATGTAATCTGTTCCCAGTTTTTGGGCACGAATTCGGTCTTGCCCGCCTTGATCGCATCGACGACAGGCAACGACATTTTCTTGGCATCCACATACCATTGATCGGTCAGGTATGGTTCGATCACCACGCCGGATCGGTCGCCATACGGCACCTGATGCGTATGGTTTTCGACCTTTTCGAGGTATTCGAGGTCTTCGAGATCCGCGATAATCTTTTTACGTGCTTCAAAACGGTCCAGCCCGACATACTCTTCGGGGCAGTTTTCGTTCATGGTGCCATCCGGATTCATCAGGTTGATGAGCGGAATACCCTTGTCCTTGTGGCGTTTGTAAACCTCGAAGTCGTTGTAATCGTGCGCGGCGGTAATTTTAACCGCGCCGGACCCGAAGGATGCATCCACATATTCATCTGCGATAATCGGAATGATCCGGTTGCAAACGGGAACGATCGCAAATTTTCCAACCAGATGTTTGTATTTTTCATCATCGGGGTGAACGGCGATAGCGCCATCGGCCAGAATGGTTTCGGGGCGCGTCGTGGCAATCGAAATAAATCCGCCGCCTTCTTCCAGCGGATAACGGACATGGTACATCTTGCCCTTGATTTCCTTGTATTCGACCTCAAGATCGGAAATCGCGGACTGGAATTTCGGGTCCCAGTTTACAAGGCGTTTGTCACGGTACAGAAGTTTTTCTTTATAAAGCTGGACAAAAACTTTGATGACGGCCTTCGAGAGGTTTTCGTCCATCGTAAAGGCTTCGCGGCTCCAGTCCGGTGTCGCACCAAGGCGGCGGAGCTGTCCCGTGATCGTACCGCCGGAAAAGGCCTTCCATTCCCACACCCGTTCCAGAAACTTGGCGCGGCCCATGTCCTTGCGTTTCAGACCTTCCTGATCCAACTGGCGTTCCACCACCATCTGGGTGGCGATACCGGCATGGTCCGTTCCCGGCATCCACATCGCGTCTTTGCCGCGCATACGGTTATAACGGATCATGATGTCCTGAAGCGTCGTGTTCAAGGCATGGCCCATGTGCAGGCTGCCCGTCACATTCGGCGGGGGCATCATGATGGTATAGGGCGCGGTGTTCTTTTCCGGACGGGCGGTGAACGCGCCGGAGGATTCCCAGTCCTTGTAATGGCGGGCTTCTACTTCGGCGGTGTCGATGGTCTTTTCTAACGTCATAATTCCCTCTTGAAACGAGGAAATACCTTAGACGTCCTGTGCCTGACGGGCAAGTTTTTCCAGCTCTTTTTGGACCATGCGTTCCACCATCGGGGGCAGGTTTTCCGAGAGCCAGTCCTTGAGCATGGGGTGAAGCATTTCACGCACAAGGTCTTCGAGCGTGATGTTCCCGTATTCGCGGTGGCGGGTTACCGGCATGTTGCCGGCCAGCTTGGCCATGCTCGAAATCGTCGCGCTACGCGCTACTTCGGTCAAAATATCGTCGGCGCGATCGGGTCTTGTCGGTGGGGCCATGGGCTTCTCCGCGGGAGGTTCCTGATCCTGAAGATCTATTTCGATCGGCTCCTCCTCGACGCGCTCGGTCAACTCCAGAACCTCTTCTTCCGGTTCGGGGGCTGGCGGCGGCGGCGATTTGGGCGCGGCAACAGGCTCGGCCTTGGGAAGCGGCTCCTCGGCGGGTGTTTCCTTGTCCTCGTCATCGGAAATAATCTGACGGATAGAGGCAAGGATTTCCTCGATCGACGGTTCCTGTTCTGGTGTTTTGTCAGCCATAAAATGTTCGAACGTGTTGCATTACAAATAACGGAATCAGTCTCACCGATCATATCAGGGTTGTCAAAGCCCTATCGGTGACTTTTCCTCATCTATTATGAAGAAGACGGGATAAATACTTAGAAAACAAACTCGTTACGCGGCATCAGCCCCGGAAGATAGGGAACGGCGGCATCAAAAAGCACTCTTGTCCCCGCCTGCCCATCTTTGTCCTTTGTGACAAGAACCGCGCGTCCGATCTTGTCTTCACGGGATTTCAGGACGGCGGCGATGCGTCCGCCGGTTCGTAATTGCTCTATTAACAGGGTGGGTATTTCCGAAACCGTGCCGTTGATCATGATCAGGTCATAGGGACCTTCCGCCGGGTTGCCTTCGGCAAACGGGCCCATATGGGGCATAACATTGTTGATCCCAAGACTGAGCCAGTTTTGCTCGGCGGCGGCCAAAAGGCCCGCATCCTGTTCCAGGGCAACGACGCGCCCCGCCAATCTGGAAAGGATGGCGGCGGAATATCCGGTGGCGCAGCCAATATCAAGGACCAGTTCACCGGCATTCGGTGCCGCCGCCTGAATCAGGCGGGCGTGGGTGACGGGTTCCATCAAACAGCGGCCTGCGGCAACGGGAAGGTCTTCATCGCAATAAGCAATGCCGCGGCTGGTTGGCGGGACGAAATCTTCCCGGCGAATAGTGCGAAAAGCATCGAGCACGGATTCATTCACAACGCCCATGGTGTGAATTTGGCTATCGACCATATTGATACGTGCGGCGGTGAATTCAGGCATGGAAATTCCGTTTGGGTGTCATGGAGTGCGTTAGAATATCTAAACGAAAAACAATTCTACTTCCAGCGGTTTGACGCCTTGTCCCCGCCTCTTTTCACGTTGACAGTGCCCCCCCAACTCCTCTAACACCATAGCCGGGATGGCGCGATGGCAGATTGGCTATGCAGAGGACTGCAAATCCTTGTAGGCCGGTTCGATTCCGGCTCGTGCCTCCAGTTTTCAGCGGTTCTTTAAAATCGTTCCAAGAGCCCCTGAAAGTTATCCACACAGCTATTTCCATATATATAAGCATTTTTGCATGTAGCCACATGGGCTTACCGCATTGCGGCGTAAAACGTGCTGCTGCGCAGCGTTTAATTGGTGCGTAGCGTCATGATTTCCCTTTTTTTCCCTGCCATCCTGATCATGGTTAAAATAAAAAAAAGGAGAGAAAAATGATAGGGGTGCTTTTCTTGTGTTATCTGGTGGTCTCTTTTGTGTTTACGCTTCCATATATTGTCCGCTATTTGCGTATTTGTCGTCTTGAAAACGGATTTCGACCGGACGGAAACCCGCTGGAATCCGATTTGGGGACAACCGTTAAGCTCTAGCGGGTTTACAGAATATCATTTTCTGTAATCATGGCAAGTGCTTAGTGATCCGATGCCGTTTGTGCCATTCCGTCTTTTCTGCCCTTCCCTTATTTTGGCTAAATTACTTGATTTATATAGGAAATTGGGCTATTACTCCGGCTTCTTGAAGACGACGATGAGGGCCCGTTATGGATGTTTGCGCAACGAAGATCACGGCAATGAATTCAGCCGCGAAACAATCACGCCCCCTATTTTTCATAAATTTTATACTGATGGTCGGTCTTGTACTACTTCTGGCTGGTTGTGAATCCGGTGGCAATTACAGCAAGGTTGAAAACCTGACGCCTGCAACCCCCATCGGCCCCGCGGCCGGTGAACTCCCCCCTTACCGTGTTCAGGTGGGCGATGTTCTCGATCTTAAATTCCGGATGAACCCGGAATTGAATGAAACGGTTACAGTGCGCCCTGACGGTATGATTTCAACGCAGCTTTTTCAGGACGTAAAGGTTTACGACCGGACGGTCAGTGAAGTGAACGACGATTTGATTGACCTTTATTCACGCGAACTCGAAAACCCCAAGGTTTCAACCATCGTGCGTTCTTTTGCCCCCACGCGCATCTATGTCGTGGGCGAAGTCAACAATCCGGGTGAATTTATTGTTGTCGGGCCCAGCTTAACCTTGACGCAGGCGATTGCCCGCGCGGGCGGCACGCTCAACTCGGCCAATGATTCACAGGTTCTAATCCTGCGCAACGGTGCCGGTGAAAAAGGACAGATGTATACGGCGAACTACAGGGACGCCACCCAAGGGGGCAACGCTACAAAGGATGTCCGCCTTGCCCCTTATGACGTGGTATTCGTGCCGAAAACAGGCGCGGCGCTCACATACAAGGCCTATGAGCAGTATCTGAAACAATTCATCAGCCCGTCTGTCGGCTTCTCTTACAATCTGAAGAATTAGCAAAGGAACCTCAAAATGCTCGTGCAAATGGATTTCCGCAGCATCTTAATCGTTATCTTCAGGCAGATATGGAAGTTCCTGCTGGTTTTTGTGCCGATTGTTCTCATCGGCCTCATCTATGCCCTGACAGCGACAAAATACTACAAAAGCAATGCGGTTCTCCTCGTAAAGTTCGGGCAGGATGCGCGGCCGGAAATGTCCATCGGTGGCGGCAGCAACCTGTCTGCCGAAGAAAAACGCGGACTTGTTCAATCGAACGTCAATATCCTCGTCTCCCGTGATGTGGCAAAAGAAGTCTTTCAGGAAGTCGGGATTAAAAACGTCTATCCCGACATCGTGGAAAAGAAATTCGACGATGCCACCAAAATGGAAATCGCAATCCATCGCTTTTCCCAGAACGTAGAAACGCACACGGAAAGTAATGCCGGGACCATCAGTGTCGGCTTTTTTGACCGCAACCCCGAAGTCGCCAACCTTGTATTGACGCATCTTATCGATGTTTTTGTGGAAACACAGGCCGAGGTTTTCGGCAATCCCCAAATGGATGTTTTACAGGAACAGGCGGATCAGGCGCGTAAAAAACTGGATGATTCAACAGCAGCCTTTAACACGTATAAAATCGAAAACGGTATTGCGTCGATAGATGAAGAGCTGACTCTTCTATTAAAACAGCGCGCCGATCTGACGGGGTATATGTCCCGCCGGCAGGCTGAACCACCGGCCGTTCCGCTTGGCGATGCAACAGATGCGTATGCCGGACAGGATGAAAACGGAAATACAATCGATCAGGAGGCGACGGAGCAGTCAGCGCCAGAGCATATTTACAGTGCCTTGCCTGCGGCTATTTCGGCGGATTCTGATGGTTCCCGCCTGCCCCTCATCGAAGAATCCCAGAAGAAAATCGATGAATTGCGCTCGCTGGAATCAGAGTTGCTCCTGACCTATAAGCCGACCAGCGAACGGGTAAGCAGCGTGCGCAAAAACATTGAGCTTGAAAAGGAAGCTCTTGAAAAATCGGTAAACGCGATCAATCAAAAAATAGCCGATCTCAATGTCCAGATAGAACAAAGGGAATCCTTGCGTGCGAAATATGACGAATTGTCGCGTGATGTTGATTACAATTCGGAATCTCTCAAAACGGCACAGGAACGTCTACACGCGGCGCAGGTGAACAATGACCTGAACCAGCGGAAAATTACGCGCATTTCCATGATCGAACGCCCTACGGTGCCGTTAAGCCCCAGCAAGCCGAAAAAGACGTTAATCATGATTTTGTGTCTGTTGGTCGGTGGGGCACTCGGTGCTGCACTTGCTCTGGGCACGGAGTTTCTGGATAGCACGTTCTCCCGTCCGGAACAGCTTAAAGCCGAATTGAAAAAGCCTGTGCTGGCATCATTTGCAAACAACACGCCTGATGCCCCGCGGGAATGGAAGTTGCCGCAGATTTTAATGCACGACAAAGTGCAAAAATATATCCATCTCAAACCGGTCATTTCCTTTAACGCGCCTTTCCGTGCGGCGACGCCGGAGCAAATCAAAAAGGAACTGGCCACCCTTTATCATGGAATCGAACGAGCCTTGCCGTCCGGATTGCCCCGTATCGTGAATTTTTCATCCACGCATAACGGCGAAGGTACCACCACCATTGCTTATGAACTGGCACGTATCGCGGCGACGCATGCCGGTCAAAACGTGCTCTTTGTTTCGTCTGAAGAATTTATGCCGGCCACGGGTGAAATGCTGCCAAAACCTTCCGCGTCGCTTGTCGATATTGCGGCCGGCAAGGATTCGCTTCGCAATGCGCTTGTTATGGCGACCGAACAGACCGGGGGGATCAGCCACGCCTATATCCAGCATGGCGACGGGATTGAAGGGCTGATCGGCGGCCTTGATAAAATAGGCGATGTGATGCTGGAATTGAAAAAGAACTTTTCCCTGATCATCGTCCCGACACCGGGAATTATATCCAATCCCGTTTCGGCCATCTTGTCCCGTTCCTATGATGGAATTGTGTTTGTGATCGAGGCGGAGCGAACACGCGCGCCCGTGGCAAAGCAAGCCCTGCATTCGCTGGACGCAACCGGCCAAAAAGTTTTGGGTGTTGTTTTAAACAAACAGCGTCATTACATTCCGGATTGGCTGTACAAAAAACTCTAACCCGAAATCCTATACAGGAGCCTTTGGCAAAATGGCCGCCTTTTTCTTTTTCCTGTCGTTTGTGTTCGGGGCGTTGGCGGTTCATCCGTTCGTCACCTTCCCTGCCTCGCTTATTTTCTTAAAACGATTTCGTTCAAGGGCCATATTGCCTGTGGCGGATGCGCATCCCCAAACTTATGCCATTTGCATGTGCGCCTATAATGAAGAAGGCGTGATCAAGGACAAGGCGGAAAACCTTCTTGCCTTGAAAAGGGCCCTTCCGGGTCTGGAGGTTAGAATCTATGTCGATGCGGCATCCGACCGTACGGCGGAATTTCTAAAACCTTACGAAGGGGAATTTTTCATTCATGTTTCGGAAGACCGGCACGGTAAAACATACGGCATGAATTTGCTTGTTTCCGGCGCATCTTCTTCGGTCGCCGTGTTTACGGATGCGAATGTGATGCTGGATGCGGATACCATTCAAAATCTGGAAAAATACTTTGCGGATCCATCGGTGGGCTGTGTTTGCGGCCATTTGAAATACACAAATGCCGACAGCGGGGCCACCGCGGCGACGGGGTCTCTTTATTGGAAACTCGAAGAATTTATCAAACAGGCGGAAAGCGATACGGGGTCTGTGATGGGCGCGGACGGTTCCATCTTTGCCATCCGCCGTTCTCTCCACAATCCCCCGCCTGCGGATATTATCGATGATATGTACGTGTCCTTTTCCATTTTGTGCGATGGGTACAGGGTCGTCCGCGCGCCGGATGTCGTTGCGTATGAAGAATCCGTAACGGCCAGTCACGAAGAATTCAAACGCAAGGTGCGTATCGCTTGTCAGGCGTTCAACGTCCACCGTCTTCTTTGGCCGCGCCTGCGTCAGCTTGGCGGCGTTGATTTATACAAATATATCTCCCACAAACTTTTGCGCTGGTTCACGCTTTTGTGGATAGGGCTCAGTCTCCTGTTTTTTGGCCTTTCTCTTTTTTCAGCTGGCTGGGGATTGCTGTTTGTTCTTATGGCGGTCATGGCTGTCGCGGGTATCTATTTAGGCCTGAAGAAAAATATTACGCCGGTTCCGCAACTGGCGGATATTTTTTCGTCGTTCGGGGGAACGCTTTTGGGCGTGTTCAAATCCCTTGGCGGCGAACGGTTTCAAACATGGACGCCCGCCCAATCCATCAGGAAGTCATCATGAACCGCGTCTTGGCTACCATTGCATTGTTTTTGTTGCCGGCACTTGCGGCGCACCCGTCTTTTGCCGGAAGTTTTTGTCTGGGTGGGCAAGGCGTGGCCCCGCAATGCCTTTATGACGACATTGAAACCTGCAACAAAAACGCCAATCCGCCCAATACCAACTGTTTCGTGAACGGCGAAGCCACCTTGAACCAGCAAGGAAATTCCCCCTATTGCGTTGTCACATCACAATTGATCGCGGAATGCATCTATGTGGACCGGAGCCAGTGCAACGACGAAGCCGCACGTAAAGGCGGCATTTGCCGTGACAACACCGGAAACGATACCGAAGAAAACCCCTATCGTTACGATACGCGTATTCAGTATTAGGGCATCATCATCCCGCGCGGGCGATCATATCTTCATACAGATTGACGGTCTTTTGTGAAATGTCGCGCCAACTCGGTATCGACTGGCTCAAGGCCCGGACGTTCGATGCCATTGCTTTGCGTTGTGCCGGATTTTCCACCAGCTTGGTCAGGGCGGCGGCCAGCGCGGCTGGGTCCTCCATCGGGACCAGGTAACCATGGGTGCCGTCTTCCAGAATTTCGGCAAACAGCCCTATTTTCGTTGCCACAATGGGGCGGCCAACACTCAACGACACCATGAGAACGCCGGAGGCATCGATTTCACGGTACGGCATGGCGGTAATATCGGATTCGGCAAAGACCTGCCCTATTTCGTCATCACCGATAAAACGCAAATCCCACTGGATATTGTTTTCAACCTTTAATTGACGGGCCATGGCAAACAACGGTTCTGTGTCCATTTGCGGTTTTCCGACAATCCGCAAACGGGTTTTGCGCAATGTGCTTTCCGGCATTTTGGCAAGGGCTTCAATCAACAAATCCGCCCCCTTGTACGGTTTTAAATGGCCGAACAGCAAAATAGTCACGGGGGCGGAATCGTTGGCGGCATTTTCGGGGATATCGGGAAAATTATCGATTCCGATCACGCCATGGTCTATCCGCGATACATATTGGTCGGCAATGCCGTATTTGCGGATGGACTCTTTTGCCTTTTCGGTGTGGACGATCAAATGGTCGTAATCACGCATGATGTCGATGGCCCCCATGGCCTGAAGCCTTGAACGCGGGTTGTCATTGAACGGTGATGAATCATGTACGGTCAAAATGGCGGGGGCGATTTTGCGGAAGAGCGGCACGAACATCCGGTCAACAACGGGCAACGGGACCCATTGAAAATGGATGACGTCCGGTTTTTCATTGCGCAGCACCAGCCATAAATGGATCAGGGAAAAGAAATGTGCGATGCCCTTCAATCCCAAAAAAACGGGTTTGGGAAGGGATTTCATGAATTCTGCCTGGAAACCGGGATAAAACAGTTCCTGTAGAAAAACTGCGCCCTTCCCCTGCTCCTTCACCCCAAGATGCTTGGTGTAAAGCGTCACCTGATGGCCCTGCCCGATCAGCGCGTCGGCCAATGCCTTGTCATAGGGAAAGGTAAAGAGTGATGGATCGATCAGGGCGATTTTCATGTTCCGGGGTTTGTCCTTATATTATTAGTTAATTATAAAGTCCTTTCAATGGTTTACACATCATTCTTGTGTATTTCAATAAAAATTTATGATACTCTGCATACTCATGACAAAGTACAAAGAACCACTGATACGCTTATTCAATGCGGGTTTCCGTATGGGCTCGCTGGCGATCAAAATGGGGCTTACCCTGTATATGGGTCGTTACCTCGGCCTTGCCGATCTTGGGACATACGGGCTTGTGGCGTCTTGCGTGGCCATCGGCCTGCCCTTGCTGGGATTTCGGCTGGATTATGTCGGCATGCGCGAAATCGTCGATGCGGATGAACTTCACCTTACCCGCCTGCTACGTGATCAGGCGATCTTCTACTTTTTGAATTACCTGGGAATGGCATTGATTGTTGCCTTTGCATCGGTGACATTTTTACAAGAAATCAGTACGAAGATTTTGATTTATACAACCTGTCTTGCGGCCCTCGAAAGTTTTGGCGCGTTGTGTACGACCAATCTTGTCGCGTTGAAAAAACCCGTTCTGGCGAACTTCCTGTTTTTTGTTCGGGCTGCGCTGTGGGTTTTTCCTGTCGTCGCGCTTGGCTTTTTCGATGAAAAATACCGTAACGCTGAAACGGTTTTACAATGGTGGACGGCAGGCGTTTTTCTCAGCGTTATCCTGACGATTTACACATGGCGGAAACTACCGTGGAAAGAAGCCGCGCAAACGGCCGTGGATTGGCCGTGGATCAAAAACGGTGTGCGGCGGTGTACATTGATCTGGGTTGGTTCCGTCGGCGGTACGGCCGCCGCCAACACAGACAGGTTTGTGGTCGAGTATTTTCTCGGGCGCGAATATGTCGGGATCAACAGCTTTTATGGTTCGTTCGTGAATTCCATTTCCGCGCTGATGGGCAGCGGATTGTTCGTCTTCACATTCCCGCAGCTTATCTCGAAATTCAAACAAAAAGACCTTGCAGGATTTAATCATATCTTTCGCAAAATGTTTTTTCAGGCGATCGTGATCGGGGGCCTGATATGTGTTGCTTTTGGCGTCACGGTTCCTCTTTTGGGCGATCTATTAAAACGCCCGGAACTTCTGGATAACGGCCATGTTCTCTGGCTGATGCTTCTTGGTACGTGGCTGAAACTGATCGGCGAAACCTATTACTATGTTCTGTATGCCCGTCATCAGGATGCTGCGGTTTCCTATGTCAATCTTTTTTGGCTCGTGGCCTCGCTGCTAACCAACATCCTGTTTGTCTATCATTTTGGTTTTATTGGTACCGGTTACAGCGCGGTGGTGTCTGGACTAATCATTCTGGCCACCCGTTATTACTGGGCGCAAAAATATGACTGGAACAAGTATACTTTATCCGAAGGGGGAAGCGTATGATTAGCATGGTGATTGCGACAAGGAATCGGGCCCACACTTTGTCTCTTGTGGCATCCAGCTTTTTTGAACAGGAAAGCGTCACGGAGTATATTTTCGTGAATGATCACAGCGATGACAACACCGAAGAGGTTGTTCGCGGAATTGCGGCCATGTACCCATATAAAAAACTGGTTTTCATTACCAATCCAAAACAATGCGGCCAGGGACAATCGCGCAATATTGGCTTGGAGCATGTAACCAATGAATATGTTCTTTTTTGCGATGATGATGAATACATGGAACCCGATTACGCGGTTACATGCATGGAAAAGCATAAAAAATACAATGCGGGCGTTGTTTCAGGGCGCAGGGTTTATATGCGTGAAGGTGAAACACGGGCGGAAGCTCTGAAACGGTTTGGCGATGGCATGCGAAGCGTCCCGCCCTACTATCCTGTTCTTTGCGAATATGCCAATGCTGCGCGTTTTTCCGGTGATTCCGAACAACCTTTGGTTAACGCCATTATGTTGACGCGCGTCGATATTTTAAAAAAATTCCCCTTTGATCCGTATTATTTTCAAGGGAACGGATACCGCGAAGAATCCGATTTTCACATGAATCTTTATGTGAACGGATACAAAAACTACATGACGAATGCCTGTCATACTGTGCACTTACCATTGACGCAGGTTAAAACCGGTGGCCAGCGTGTGAATTTATGGCGGCGGGTTTACTGGTCTTCGCGCTATAACAACTACTTCATGGGAAAATATTACGATCGCTATCGCAAGATATATGGTCTGTTAACGCCAAAATGGGCGGCGAAATGCGCATTTTACGTTTTTGTTGTTTACAAGGAATTCCTGCGGCCGACCTTGCGCGACATTTACGTGGCGGTCTTGGGGCGGAAATCGGATGCGGATGGGCGATCCAAAGCCGAAGCCGCAACCTGACACAATCTTGTTTCAAAAGACCTGTTTTCTCTTCGCTATCGGGTAACCGAAACGGATTTTATAATCATGGCCGCCGGATAATCCGGCGCGATCATGTCAGACCCTCTTTTAAGTCGTTCCGGGCTTTCATCATCCGTGGGTTTTATACCAACCTCGTTATAGGGCCACTTCCCCCCCACGGCCAGGTTGATGATTAAATACATTTCCTGGTTCATCGATTCCGGCGTCTTTTTTGTCCAGAGCGTTTTGCCATCAAAGGTCATGGCCATCGTGTCTTTGTTCCAGTCCAGCCCGTATTCATGAAATCCTTGTGATGGATCGACGCCTACATCGAACCATTTGCCGAATCCTTTGTTTTTATCTTCGCTGCGCGCAAGCATGCCGGAATGGATTTCGTTCTTGTGCGGGCCCCATGCCATGCCCTCCAGAATATCAATTTCGGGCGGCCATTGCCGCGCCGATGCCAGCAACCAGATGGCGGGCCATGATCCGCGCGCGGACGGCAATTTGGCGACGACGCGAATCTTTCCGTATTTGAAAGATGTACGCGACAACAAAAGACCGGAGCCGAACATGCGGTAATCCGCCTCGGTTTTATACGCCGCCCTTTGTGCGGGTGTCAGAACATCGGCTTTGATCGAAAGCCCTTCTTGTGTAATCGTGAACGGGTCATAACGCAGGTTGGCCGGAACATGGCTTCCCTTTATCCATTCCAGCCAGGGTGTGACATAGGTCTGGCATTCGGTGTTCCCGGCTAGCCAGTTTGTTCCATCGCCATAGCTGTCCGGCCATACGGTGCCGGGCCAAAAGGTAAAGGCCCACTTCGTGCGATCGGGGTAGCGTTTTTTGCTCCCGTCCTGCATGAGCCGTTCGACGCCCGCGAAATGATCCTCGAACACCGTTTCTCCGGCCTGCGCCATATTTATGGGTGTCATGGCCGCCCAAAAGCTAAGAAGGAAAAAACCTATTACTTTCAACATATTGGAAGATCCTCTTTGAAACGGTCTGTCTGGCCGCCACCACATTTAACAGCTACGGCCATACAAACGCCAAGTTTTTTTGGCTTGTAGATGCAGTCATCTGCGTTATTATTTCGCAGTTGCGAGATAAAAAAAGTTTGCATAATTTTATTCTGTAAACTATATACCGTCAAAACAGGGGTAAGCCTATGACAAAACAACATATTCTTGTGACCGGCGGGGCCGGCTATATTGGTTCACACGTTTGCAAGGCCTTGGCCGTACATGGCTACACCCCGGTTACTTATGACAACCTTTGTTCCGGCAATCGCGAAGCCGTTCAATGGGGCCCGTTTGAAGAGGGTGATATTCGTGACCGCGCGCGCCTGAAGTCCGTGATTGAACAATACAAACCTGTGGCCGTCATGCATTTTGCCGCGTTGATTCAGGTGGCCGAATCCGTGCAAGACCCCGCAAAATATTACAACAACAATGTCTATGGTTCGTTGTGCCTGCTCGAAGAAGCATTGGCGCACGGAATCAAACACATGGTTTTTTCCAGCACGGCTGCTGTGTATGGCTTGCCCGAAAGCTCTCCGATTCCCGAAGATTCAAAACACGCGCCGATCAATCCCTATGGCCAAACGAAACTGGCCATGGAAAAAATGATCGAAGATTTTTCGAACGCCTACGGTTTGAAATTTGCCATCCTGCGGTATTTCAATGCTGCCGGGGCCGATCCTGAAACGGAAACAGGCACGGCTTATAAGGTCGATAGCCATATCATCCCTTTGTTGATGCGTGTGGCCAGCGGCATGATGCCGGAAATCAAACTCTTTGGACAGGATTACGATACCAAAGACGGCACCGCCGTTCGTGATTACATCCATGTGACCGACCTTGCGGAAGCGCATATTCTATCGCTCGAACATATTCTGGCCGGTAAAGACAATCTCGTCCTGAACATCGGTACCAATGCGGGGTATTCCGTGGCACAGGTAATCGATGTTGCCCGCCGGGTCACGGGCATCGATATTCCGGTCAACAAATGTGCCCGCCGTCCGGGAGATCCCGCTTCGCTGGTCGCCGATGCCACACGCGCACAGGATATTTTGAAATGGAAGCCGCGCTATTCCGATCTGGACACCATCGTCGATACGGCGTGGAAATGGCGGCAACAGCAAAACCAGAACATGAAAAAGGCTTCGTAAGGTCGGGTTGAATGTTACGTTACCTGCGCAGGATTACGCTGATCATCTCGGATATTTCCGCGATCATTCTTGCCGCAGGCCTTTCATCCCTTTTCTTTGAATCCGATCTTGCCGATCTTTCGGCCTTGCATACGACCCAGCTATTCCTGGTGATCCTGTTTTCTGCGGCCCTGTGCTTTTTCGTTTTTGCCTATAAGGGGCATTACAGCTGGCGCACCCCGTGGTGGCAACAGGTCAAACAACTATCCATGATGTGTGCCTGCGCACTGATTATAGATCTTCTTGTAAACTATGTGGCCATTCCAACGGCGAAGGCCCAGCCTATTATCGCGCTCACTTGGGTGTTGGCCATTCCCATGCTTCTGGCGTGCCGGCTTTTGGGACGTAAATTCCTGAAATCCATGAATCACTGGGCCATCAAAACAATAGTGGTGGGCGATGCCAACAATGTTCTGGATACGATCGTTGCGCTGAGATCCGAGTTTTACCTGACCTATGACATACAATATGTCGTGCTGGCGAATGCAACGGATTCCGACCTTCGGATGTTCATCACCGAACAACCTTCTATTGAAATTGCCGAAACACTTGGGCCCGTGGACAGCCGGACAATGGTGGTTTTCTGTCTTGGTGAAAAAAACAACGATTACGTTTCGGATGTGGTCACGAAAATCCGGCGGGACGGTGCAAAGTTTGCGATTGTTCCACCGACGAGCGGTGTTTCCATTTACGGGATGCAACCGCAATATTTCTTCGGGTACAACATTGTGATGATGGAGGCGCAACACCGTCTCCAAACCTTCACCGGGCGGTTTTTGAAACAGGCACTGGACCGCTCCATGGCCCTGCTCGGCCTTGTTATGCTCGCCCCGGTTTTCTTGATTCTGATGGTCGTTGTCCGGCGTGATGGCGGCAAGGCTTTTTATAGCCAGAACCGCCTTGGCAAAAACGGCAAATTCTTCAAATGCTGGAAATTCCGGAGCATGGTGACCAATGCCGATGAAGTTTTAAAAGAAATTCTGGCGAATGATCCCGCCGCGCGCGAAGAATGGGACAAGGATTTCAAACTCAAAAACGATCCCCGCATTACAAAGATCGGCCATTTCTTGCGCAAAAGCAGCTTGGATGAAATACCACAGCTTTATAACGTGCTGATCGGGGAAATGAGCATCGTTGGCCCCCGTCCGATCGTAAAAGCCGAAGAGGTTTATTACGGCGACCGCCTTGGCCTTTACATGTCCGTGCGGCCCGGCATCACCGGCCTGTGGCAGGTCAGCGGCCGGAACGACGTTTCCTATGAACAGCGTGTGTCCCTTGATACGTGGTATGTCGATAACTGGTCGATCTGGAACGATCTGGTCATCATTTTCAAAACCACTTTCGTGGTTCTTTACCGGAAAGGTGCCTATTAAGGCCTATCCTGCTCAAGCCCCTGAAAACCGCCGTTTTTTTGCACGGAAAATCCACGATTTGGCGGTTGACGCCGCATGCGGGATTGATT
>CAYRDI010000030.1:8644-25033 GCA_964423095.1 uncultured Micavibrio sp. | reverse complement strand
GCGCGCCCTTCTCAACTATATGAAATCCTGATCTTTTCGGTTATCCTGTTCGCCTTGCGTGGTAACCAGACCCTAGAATTAGATTTCAGTCTGTATACCCAGCTCGAACTCAACGAGATCGGGGAGCGTCATGCCTATTTCCTGACCGGCCGCCGGGGCGGTGCCCGTGCCATCATCAAATTCGGGGATTTGTCGGATTTAACGCTGGCCGGAAAAGACCTAAGCCAGGCGGATTTTACAGGCTCCAGCCTCGCCCGCTGTGATCTGTCGCGCGGCATTTTCGGCGGCACCTGTTTCTTTTCCTGTGACCTCCGGCAGGCGGATTTCAGCCATGCCTCGCTCGCCCGCGCGGATTTTCGCGGCGCGCATCTGGCGGGGGCAAACCTGACCGGCGCGAACCTCGATTCCGCCGATTTGCGCGAAGGAAAGATCATGGAGCGCGGGGAATTCGGCTTGATGGTCAACAAGGCCCTGCCCAGCTTTCCCAAAGGCAAAGACCCCACCACCGTTTTTACGGGCGCAAAGCTGACCGATACCAATATGGCCAGCGTCAAGGCCGTGGCCGCCGATTTTTCGGATGCGGATTTATCGGGTGTCATTTTGAATCAGGCAAACCTAAGCGATGTGAATTTCGATGGCGCGAACCTGTCCAAGGTCGATTTCACGGGTGCCGACCTATCCCGCGCGAATTTATCGAACGCCATTATGTCCGGCGCGATCCTGCGCAATGCCGAAATGCAGGAAACCATTTTGGACAATGTCGTGCGCGACGAAGCGATGGGAAAAAGATTGGAGCGCGGTGTGCGCACGCTCGCCGAAATGCTGGATCTCCATCGCCGCTGGATCAACACGGCCGGTCGGCAAGGCCAGCAGATGGATTTATCCGGTTACGATCTGCGCGACATCCACAATTTGTGGGATTATCCGTTAACCGCCATCAAGGCGGTTAAATCCACCTTCCTCGGCCTAACATTGGAACGCGCAAACATCCAGAGCGCGGTGCTCGATTATTCCGATTTCCGGGATTGCCGTCTAGCCAGAGCCGACTTGCGGGGATCATCCATGAAGGGCGTGCACATGGGCCGGGCGGATTTATCGGGCGCGAATTTGGGCCCGCTGAAATTCGATACGCCCGAAGGGCATGGTGTGCGTCTGCAACGTACCAATCTCTCCGGTGCCTCCATCCGGTTCTGCAACCTAAAAGATTGCGATTTGCGCGATTCCATTTTGATGGGCGTCGATCTGTCCAACTCCGTTTTAACCGGATGCGATCTGCGCCGCGCCGACCTCACGGGGGCGAAACTGGACGGAACCAACCTCGAAGACGCCCTGACCGAAGGCGTGATCATCCGTTAATTCATTGATTAAAAAAGCTAAAAATCCGTGGGTTATGCACCGCGCGCGCTTTCATCCGCGGGCATAAATCTGTAAACTCAAATCCATGCGTATCCGCCATCTACCCGATTATCTGGTCAACCAGATTGCCGCGGGCGAGGTCATTGAACGGCCCGCCGCTGCCGTCAAGGAACTCGTCGAAAACGCCATCGACGCGGGTGCAAGCATGATCGAGGTCGATCTGCGCGAAGGCGGCAAAAGCATGATCCGCATCCGCGACAACGGATCGGGCATGAGCCGTGAGGAATTGCCCGCCGCCATCGAACGCCATGCCACATCGAAATTGCCCGATGACGATCTGGTCCATATCCGCCATCTGGGTTTTCGCGGGGAGGCTTTGCCTTCCATCGGCGCGGTCAGCCGTCTTTCCATCACCACCAAGAATGCGCAAGAAGAAAACGGGTGGATGTTATCCGTGGAAGGCGGGAAGAAAAGCGCACCATCCCCCGCCGCACATCCGCAAGGCACAACGGTAGAAGTGCGCGATCTGTTTTTTGCTACACCCGCGCGATTGAAATTTTTAAAGACAGAGCGTGCGGAATATGGCGCGGTCAAGGACATGTTGACTCGCATTGCCATGGCACATCCTTCGGTAACCTTTAAACTCACGCATAACGGCGCGGCATCGTTATCATTGAACGGGGTGCAGGGCGATCTGGAAGATGCGCGGCATGCAAGACTTTCCGATGTTCTGGGCAAGGATTTCAAAGCCAATTCCGTGCCCGTTTCCGCAACACGCGATTATATACAGGTGAGCGGATTTGCCGGCCTTCCCAGTTTTGACAAAGGCAGCGCACAGCATCAGTTTCTGTTCGTCAACGGCCGTCCTGTCAAAGACCGTCTTTTATTGGGATGCGTGCGTGCCGCTTATACGGACTTGCTATCCCGTGATCGGCACCCTGTGGTCGCTCTTTATATTGATGTCCCCCCCGAGGAGGTGGATGTGAACGTCCATCCCGCCAAGGCCGAAGTGCGATTCCGTGATGCGGGTCTAGTACGCGGTGCAATTATTTCCGCACTAAAACACGCGCTGATCGCGGGCGGGCAAACAACATCGACGACAATTTCCGATTTCGCGCTGTCGTCCTTTAAACCGCAAGGCGCACAAAGCGGCCCTTCGCTCCCGCTATCGCGCGGATATTATCCATCGCGCGTTGGCGGCGGGTACGGCAACCTCGCCGAAAAAATAGAGCAATCCTATGCGCCTTTGATGGAGGCTATCCCCTCCGCACGCGCGGAAACCGCTCCGGCCCTGCCTGAAACAACCTCCTATCCGCTCGGCGCACCACGCGCGCAGCTTCATGAAAACTATATCATCGCACAAACGCAAGACGGCATTGTGTTGATCGACCAGCATGCGGCGCATGAACGGCTTGTTTACGAACGGTTCAAGGCGCAGATGAAAGACGGCGGTGTTGCGACACAAGGATTACTCGTGCCAGAAATCATTGATATGAGCGATGTGCGCGCGGCTGCGTTGCTTGAAAAGGCCGATTTTTTCAGATCATTGGGGCTGGAGATCGAAGCGTTCGGCGCAGGATCCATCGCCGTACGATCCGTTCCCGTCATTCTGGGAAACCGGATCGATGCCAAAAAATTGTTGAACGATGTGGCCGACGAGATGGAAGAGCATGACAATTCCACCTTGGTCGAAGAAAAGATCAACGCCGTCCTATCCACCATGGCGTGCCATGGATCCGTGCGGTCCGGGCGTCGTTTGAGCATCGAGGAAATGAATGCGCTTCTTCGCCAGATGGAAGAAACGGAAAATTCCGGCCATTGCAACCACGGGCGGCCTACCTATGTTACGCTATCCTTAAAAGACATCGAAAAACTGTTCCACAGGCGGTAAAAAATGGAATTAAAACGTCAAAAAAACAAGATCAACGCACTGTATATTTTCCTGGTTGTTTCAACGGTTTTATCGTTTGTTCCCAATGCCTCGGCGCAAATTCTTTCACTCGCCCTCATTACACTGGTTTTAATCGCAGCGTATCTGTACCGCCACCGGGAGGAAGAGGACAGCCTTCTCTACAACCACATGACCTATATGATCGGCACCATCTGGATCGGCACCGCCGTGATGATGGTCGGGATGTTCTTGCTGGGCTTTTGGGTGTATGCGCAAGGCGACCACACCATCATCCACAACACCGTCAACAATATCCAGAACGGTGTGATGTATGACGAAGCCGCCATGCGGCAAGTCATGCAGGATTATTTGAGCGCCAACCAATCCTTTTTGATCAAGGCGTCCCTCCCCACCATCGGCCCCGCCATATTGTATATCGTCTACCGTGTTGCCAACGGGTATGGCCGCGCGATGAAAGGATACCGGATTGCCAAACCCACCAGCTGGCTGTAAAACCACGCCATGATGAAGATCGCCTTTTTCGCCTCCCACAATGGCAGTGCCGCCCGCGCGATCAGCGAAGCGTGCCTAAATGGCTCCCTGAATGCCACTCCGGTTTTATTGGTCAGCAACAATCCGGGTAGCAAGGCACTGGACTGGGCCAAAGAGCTGCGCATGAAAACCGCCGTCATCAATGCCGGAAACGCCAATGATCCCGACACCGCGATTGCGGGCCTGCTCGAAGATCATCACATCGATCTGGTGGTTTGTTCGGGATATATGAAGCTGATCGGCCCCGAAACGATCAAGGCCGTCCACGGGGCCATTTTAAACGTCCACCCCGCGCTGCTTCCCAAATACGGCGGCAAAGGCATGTATGGCCGCCATGTGCATCAGGCCGTGTTCGATGCCAAAGACACCGAAACCGGCATTACCATCCATCTGGTCGACGGGGAATACGACCATGGCCGCATGATCGCACAAAAAACGCTGCCCGTGTTCTCCACGGACAGCGTCGAAGACATTGAAAACAAGGTCAAGGCCGCCGAACCGGACTTTTATATCGAAACGATCAAAAACATCCTGACCGGCAAGATTGCCTTACGCTAGATCAAACAGCAGGACTTCCGCCCCGTCTGCTTTGGCATGAAGGGTGATGGTATCGACATCGGTTATTTCCGCGCCGTCACCTTCTTTCAGATCTTCCCCGTTCAGGCTGATCCAGCCCTTGGCGACGTGCAGGAATCCGCCGCGGCCTTTGTCAAACGTATAAGACGCATCCTGTTCATCGTGCAGTGCCGCCACCAGAAGTTTGACATCCTGATGGATGGTAATCGCACCATCCGTACCTCGGCGGTCCCCCAGCAACGTAAAGACGCCTTCCTTCGCCACGAACGGTTTTTGTTCGTAGGATGGGGCCAGCCCCCGTTTTTCCGGCCTGATCCAGATTTGCAGCAAATGAACGGGATTGTCATTCGATGGATTGAATTCCGAATGAAAAATCCCTGTTCCCGCGCTCATCCTTTGCACTTCGCCCGGTCGAATGGTTGACCCCGTGCCAAGGCTATCCTTGTGCGCGAGTTCTCCTTTGAGGATATAGGTGATGATCTCCATATCGCTGTGCGGGTGCGTATCAAAGCCCGCCCCCGGAATGACAATATCATCATTGATCACGCGCAAGGAACGAAACCCCATGCGCGTGGGATCACGAAAATCACCAAATGAAAAAGTGTGTTTTGAATCCAGCCAGCCGGTTTTTGTTTTTCCGCGAATATCACGGTCATGTATGCGGATCATCTTATCCTCCTTGCATTGACCAGGTTTATACGCGATCAATGAACCGGTGGATCACTTCCCTTTTTTCCCGCGCGTTTTCATCAATTCCAGCAACAGCGCCTGATCCTTTTTCGGCATGGAAAAGAAATTATCCAGCACTTCGCGTCCTTTGTCTGAAAAGCCCGCCGTGTTTTGGGTTTTTGTTTTTTCGGGCACAAGATTCATGGTGATCCATTCAAACGGAATGTCCAGAACCAGCGCGAGTTTATGGAGATAGCGCGGGTTTTGGGCCTTTCCGGCTTCCGCCTGCTGGATCGCCTGTTGCGTGGTATCACACAGTCGGGCCAGCTCGATCTGGCTCAACCCCTTGATCTTTCTAATATATTTCAAACGCTCGGATAAATCCGGAATGTTTTTCAGGATATTCATGGCTTTACCATAGCACAAGAAAAATTGTCTTTCGTGACAAGAGTTCTTGTTGACAAGAATACAAGATTTCTTGTATTCTTGGTTGAGAGAGGAAAAATACCATGCCCGATATATCCGCCGTTTCCGAAAGATTACGCAATGCGTTGCAATTGCTGGAAGACGTTCTTGCAGAGCTGGACGATGAACAATCCGTGACTAAGGAGTGAAGGATTTGCGGATTTTTTCCGCTTCTTTGCGGCAAAAGCAATCTTCCACGTGGTCGTTGACCATGCCGATCGCCTGCATAAAGGAATAGATCGTCGTGGGGCCGACAAAACTCCACCCCCGTTTTTTCAAATCTTTTGAAATCGCCTTTGATGTCAGTGTTTGAGCGGTGGATTTGACCGTTTTTTCATCGAATGTTTTGGGACGTTCTTTTTGATCCGGCACCCAGCCCCAGAAATAGGCCGCCAAAGACCCATATTCTTTTTTGAGTTCTATGGCACATGCGGCATTGTTGATCACGCTTTCGATTTTTCCGCGATGGCGGATAATGCCTTCATCCTTTAAAAGGCGTAGGACATCCTTTTCGGTGAAACGCGAAACCTTTTGAATATCGAAGTGATCGAACACTTCGCGAAACCGTTCGCGTTTACGCAATACGGTGATCCAACTCAAGCCCGCCTGAAACCCTTCAAGGCATATTTTTTCAAAAAGATAGCGGTCATCCTTCGTTGCGCGGCCCCACTCTGTATCATGGTATGCCACATAGAGCGGATCATCCCCGCACCACCAGCAACGATGTTTTGCCCCGCTCATTCGTCCTGCAACAAGTCCATGAAACGGGCACAGGCAGCCAAATCACGGCGCATGGCCGCCTGACGGCGTTCTTGTACGGGATCCGCCCCGTGTTCGGCTTCACCCGCAATGTCCGCGTGATAGATTTCTTCCAGTTCCGTCGCGTTGTAAACATCATCGGCCGTCGCTTCATGTTCCAGAAAAGCCAGCCCCAAAACGACAGAGCCAGAAAGCGATGTCACGATTTGCAATACCGTAAAGTAATGGTCATCCAGCGCTTCCAGATAGTTCCAGATGCGCTTGTGGGTATCGGCATCCTGTTCGAGAGCTTCGATCCCGAATGTTACATCCAGCGGACTTTCGAAATGTTCATCGAACCAGACGAGCCAGCGATCCCAGATTTCCTTTTGACGCTTTGCCAGCTCTTCGGGTGTCTTCACGCGATAGCAAAGCAAATCCGTATCCAGATATTTCAGGAGTGTTTTCGTCATATCCGCGCGTTCCCGGATGCGGTCAATCGCGGTCGTCAAAATCTGTGTGATCGGCATGGAATCCGGAACAACGGCATCACCCTGTTCCGACCATTCCTGCACAATCGCGTCCGCCGTCGTTTTATTGGGCGCAGCCAGCGGTTGCCCAAGCGGCGTTTTGATCGATTTTCCATCGAGCTGGATAACATACCCGTCTTCGGTTTTGGTGTGCGAAACCATTTTATAAGCGCGCTTCATTCTTTTTGGTCCGTTTCTTTTTTATTCAATTCTTCTTTGCCCGACGCATCGCGGATTTCCACCTGCAAACGATCATCCTTTTCCAATCCGATATCCTGTTCGATTTTTCCGACAAGCGAACGGATTTTTTCAATATCCGAATTTGCCCCCGGAACAATTGTGAGCGTTATATTGTCGCCGTTCGTGGTTAATGAACCGTTAAACGGTTGGTCATTGATGGTGCCTTCGATCGAACCGGAAACGGGAACTGGCCTAAAGTCCCGCAAGACGAATTCCGCCCGCTCATTACCCCGGATCAATTGCACCTGTTTGAGGGAAATATTGCTAAACCCTTGCGTGAACAAACCATCCGCTTCGGTTTGTCCTAATTTCAATGTAAAGGGAAAGGCGGACGCAAATTCATAAAGATAGTATTTTTTTGCCGGATGACGGGTCATTTCCCCCGTGATCAAAAGAGGAAGACCGTTATAGTGCCCATCGACAATCATCGACGGTGCGTTACCCTTGTCCGGCGAGGGGTCGGAAATTCCGAAAAATCCGAGATCCAGTTTTTTGGGCAGGATATACCCACTGGCGAGTTCCAACCCCTGTATTTCAAAACCAATATAATCTTTTTGCCCCAAAAATAATTTCCACAAAGGAATGGCAAAATAGGCCTTTTCCGCCTTAGCCAGTGTTTTTTTATCATCGTTCTTGTCGCGTATGATGACACCGGACATCCGGAAAACAACTTCGGGGATGAGTTTAACGGTGGTAAGTTCTGTAACCTCCGCCGGATTTTGCGTGGCACTGGCCAAATAATCCTGTATGCCGAGCCGCATCGAATCGGTGCTGCGTTCTGCTACCTTTAAAACACCGTAAAAAATGGCGCCGAGTATCAGCACGACCAACAGGACGCGCTTGCCCCAGGTCATCGTGAATTCCTTTGATCGCGGTGTAAAAATGCCCATTTTTCCTTCTTCCCCGTACAATGCCCGCCAGTATAAAGGCGTGATGGCCACACCCAAAGCCTAAAAATCGGCAAAAGGTTCGTGATCCGGCTTCTTCTGGAAACCAAACGCATCCCAGCTTTTTGCCAGATCCGGCGGTAGAGGCGCTGTCAATTTGATATTTTTGCCCGTCACAGGATGACGAAACTGCAAAGAGCGCGCATGGAGATGGAGACGTTGCGTGATCCCCGGCCCTTCGATGGCCGCCTTTACACCGTATTTGCTATCGCCCAGAAGAGGGAACCCAGCATGCGCCGCATGGACGCGAATCTGGTGCGTCCGCCCCGTTTTAGGCATAAAGGCGACAAAGGCCGCCTGTTTCCCCGCAACCTCCATCACCTCAAAATTCGTATAGGCTTTTTGCCCGTTTTTGGGATCGACCAGCATTTTGTCTTTATCGGGTCCGTGCGTGCCCTTGATCAACGGGGCCTTGATTTCCCCCTCCATATCAAGCGGCGCGGGGCTGGTGATCGCCCAATAGATTTTCTTCATATCGCGGCCCTGAAACATGCGGCCCAAACGCCGCGCCATTTCCGCCGACCGCGCGCACAAAAGAACGCCCGATGTATCTTTATCAAGCCGGTGGACAAGGCGTGGTTTGACACCATCGTTTGTGGTCAAGGCTTCGAGCATTCCGTCAATATGGCGTTCGATGTTCATCCCGCCTTGCGTGGCAATGCCCGGCGGCTTGTTGATCGCCAGCAAATCACCATCATCGAATATCACCGCGCGTTGAATCATTTCGGCATCGTCTTCCCGAAGCCTATACCCATCGCGTTTTTCGGGGCGTTCATCCATCGGCGGCAGGCGTATTTCCTGTCCCGCCGCAAGACGCGTATCCGGCTTTGCGCGTTTGCCGTCAATACGGATTTGTCCTGTGCGGATCAGTTTTTGCGCCATCACGAACGACATTTCTTCGACGTTTTTTTTCAGCCAGCGATCAAGCCGCTGCCCGTCATCATCTTGCGGCACCGTAATATGTTGCACATCCTTCATGATGAAAAACTCCGTACCAAAAACATGGCCGCAAAGAGGGCCAGAACCGAAAACGCCAAAGAGGTGAACACATAGATCATCGCCGACGTCATTTCCCCACGTTCGTAGAGTGTGACAACATCCAGTGAAAACGCGGAAAAAGTCGTAAAACCGCCCAGAAAACCCACCGTCAAAAAGGCGCGCCAGCCTTGCGACGGGTTCCCCTGCAACGCAAACAACGCGACAATCAACCCCATGAGGAAAGAGCCAAAGACATTGACGAACAAAGTCCCATACGGAAAGCCCGTGCCAAGCATAGACAGAGCGGCCTTTCCCGCATAGTGGCGCAGCACGGCGCCAATAGCACCGCCCGCCGCGACGGGAAATATCAAGGTCATGTAAAATCCTTCCATTTTTGTAAAAGACGCGCAATTTTATCGTTCGGGTTTACCAGTTCCATCGCCTTTTCAAAGTTACACCAACGCATCGAAACCGATTCATCGCTGATCACAAAATTTTCATTGGCCGGATTTTTAACCCGGAAGATATAGCGTATATCAAAATGATGGTGCGCAGGCTCCCCTTTTTTCGGATTTTCAGGCACGGGGTGAACACTGACGTCCGCAATTTTTTCCGACACCGGTTCAATATCGGCAATACCCGATTCTTCGATGATTTCGCGGCGGCAGACAGAGAGTATATCCGTTTCGCCATCCGCATGGCCACCAAACCCGATCCACATATCCAGAAATTTGTGGTGGTTGAGCAACACCCGTTGCCCATCCGCGCTGATCAGAAGGCCAGAGCCCGTCACATGGCCAGGGTCGAAATGATGACGCCAGAAACATAGCGGATACCGTTCGATCAATTGCGCAATGGCCGTGATGTCTTTGGCTTCACTTTCATCATAGGGCGTATGGGATGATAAGGCTTCAAGCATTTTTGGCCTTCCGCAGCTTTGCCCAGTAATCAAGTCGTTTACGGATTTCCCGTTCAAAGCCGCGTTCGGGCGGGTTGTAGAAAATTTCCCGTTCCATATCGTCGGGGAAATAATCCTGCCCCGAAAAGGCACCTTCGGCATCGTGATCATATTCATACCCATCGCCGTAACCGATGTTTTTCATCAGCTTCGTCGGCGCATTCAAAATATGTTTGGGCGGCATCAGGGAACCCGTGGCGGCGGCCGCGCGCTTTGCCGCACCGATTGCCTTATACGCTGCATTCGATTTCGGCGCGGTCGCCATATAGATGACGGCCTGGGCGATGGCAAGCTCCCCTTCCGGCGATCCCACCCGTTCATACATTTCCCATGCGTTCAAAGCGACCTGTAACGCTTGCGGGTCGGCCATGCCGATGTCCTCTACCGCCATGCGTGCCACGCGACGCGCGATATAACGCGGGTCTTCGCCACCATTAAACATCCGCGAAAGCCAGTATAGCGCGGCGTCCGCATCGCTACCGCGCACGGATTTATGGAGGGCCGAAATCAGGTTATAGTGCGAGTCATCCTTTTTATCGTAGAGCGGCGCGCGTTTTTGCAGTAATTGCGTCAAACCTTCGGTATCCAGCACATCATCTTGTTCCAGAACCTGTTCAGCAAGATTGAGTGCATAGCGCCCGTCGCCATCCGCCATCGCCTTCAATGTTTCGCGGGCGTTTTCATCAAGGGGGAGTTTCTTTTTTGATTCCTGTTCCGCCCGCTGCAAGATCAATTCCAGCGCGGCATCATCAAGACGTTTCAACACAAGAACCTGGGAGCGCGAGAGCACGGCGCCATTCAATTCAAAGGACGGATTTTCCGTGGTCGCGCCGATCAGGATGATGGTGCCATCCTCCATCACCGGTAAAAACGCATCCTGTTGCGATTTGTTGAAACGGTGGATTTCATCGACAAAGAGCAACGTGCCGCGCCCTTGTTGCCGTCGGAATTTTGCGCTTTCAAACACTTTTTTCAGATCGGCGACACCCGAAAAGATCGCCGAGATTTGTTCGAAGTGAAGATCCGTGTGTTGTGCCAGAAGCCGCGCCATCGTCGTCTTCCCACATCCCGGCGGGCCCCAGAGAATGAGCGAGGAAAGTTTACCGCCTTCGGCCATGCGGCGGAGCGCGCCGCCCTTTCCCACCAGATGATCCTGCCCCACAATGTCTTCAAGCCTTTGGGGGCGCAGGCGATCCGCCAACGGGCGCGGGGCTTCGTGGCTGAGATTTTCGGGAGCTGTATCAAACAGGCTGGACGGCATAACAGGAACATAGAGGGAACGGGCTCAAAAAGCGAGTCCCTTTCGCCGGATGATCCCCTAGCGAATGACGATCTGGGTTTTTTGTCCGGCCCGATCCACCACCAGCGCAAAGCCGCCTTTGGCCACTTGCAACGCCTTGGTGACATCCTTGACCGTTTTGATGGGCATGTTGTTGATCGAGACCAGAATGTCGCCGGCCTGCACCAGACGGGCCGCGGTGTGCCCGTTTGCAACTTCGATCACCACCACGCCCTCTTCTTCCCCGTGCAGGTTCATTTCAGATGCCACGGCAGGATTGATGTTGGCAATCTTCGCCCCTTCCAGCGGGTTCTTACCTTGAAGGGCCGTCGTTTCGCGTGCGGGTTTATCGGGAGCCGCGGTAGCCTTCACCGTAAACTTCATGGGCGTGCCCTTGCGCAACACGCTGATCGCTATGTCCTGCCCCAGCGGCACGGTGGCGAGACGGAATTTGAGTTCGGACGTATCGTCGATTTTATGGTCGTTGACCGATGTCACCACATCTCCAACCTGCATCCCTTCCTTCAAAAGCGGGCTGGCCGGATGGATGGATGTGATGAGCACACCGGCGGGGCGCGAAAGTTCAAGAGAATCAGCGATATCCGCCGTCACCTGTTGGCCATTGATCCCGACCCAGGCCCGTTGGATCCGCCCCTTGTTGCCGCTTTTTTCCGCCGCGATCACCGTGGCCACCATTTCGGACGGGATGGCAAAACCGATTCCCAAAGATCCGCCGCTGCGGGAATAGATGGCCGAATTGATCCCCACCACGTCACCATCCATGGCAACCAGCGGCCCGCCGGAGTTACCGGGGTTGATCGCGGCATCGGTCTGGATAAAGAAATTGAAATCATTGATGTTGAGCGTGGAACGCGCCAATGCGGAGACGATGCCGCTGGTCACTGTCTGCCCGACGCCAAAAGGATTGCCAATCGCCAGAACAATATCACCCACCTGTAAATGTTCGGAAGGTTCCAGCGCGGCATGGGGCAGCAATTCGCCCTTTGTATCGACATGCAAAATGGCAATGTCCGAAGGTTCGTCGATCAAGGACACCTTCGCGCCGAATTCCCGGCGATCCGATAACACCACCATAATTTCCTGTGCGTCCTTGACCACATGGGCATTGGTGACAATCAGGCCATCGGGTTCGACAATCACGCCAGAGCCCAGAGAATTTTGTACTTTTTCCCGCGAAAGGCCGCGCGCACCCATATCACCGAAGAAGCGTTCGAACATCGGATCCGCCATAAAAGGATTGATGCGTTCCTGCACGATTTTCTTTGTGTAGATATTGACGACGGCGGGAGAGATTTTTTTGACAATCGGCGCAAAGGACATCGTCATCTGCGCTTCGCTTTCGGGCACCATGCGGTCTTGCGCAAAGGCGGTCGCCCCGATCATGATAAACAAAGCCGCAAATATCTGTAATACCCTGATTCCCATGGTAAATATTTTTAGAGCCGGATTTGGGCGATATTGTGACGGCCACGCAATCTTCTTCCCTTTCGTCCCGTTCCGGCCTAATTTAGGGCCATGAGAAAAACAATCAATCACATCACGGCCCTCAAGGGCCAAAAACCCATCGTTTGCCTGACCGCCTATACGGCACCGGTGGCAAGGACGTTCGATCTTCATTGCGACCTGCTTCTTGTCGGTGACAGTGTGGCCATGGTGCTGTACGGGGAACCATCCACGTTACAGGCCGATATGGAGATGATGATCCGTCACGGCCGGGCCGTTCAAAAATCCACACAGAATGCCATGGTTGTCATCGATATGCCCTTTGGCACCTATCAGGGCAGCAAGGAAACGGCCTTTGATAACGCCGCGCGCATTATGAAAGAAACAGGTGCCGCAGCAGTCAAAATGGAGGGCGGATCAGAAATGGCCGAAACCGTCTCCTACCTTGCCCAACGCGCCGTTCCCGTGATGGGTCATGTGGGGCTGCAACCCCAATCCGTCAACACCATGGGCGGATTTAAAACCCAAGGACGCGACGAGGAAAGCGCAGCAAAAATATTGGCCGATGCAAAAGCGATTGCACAGGCCGGCGCGTTTGCCATCGTTGTGGAAGGTGTTCCTGAAACGCTCGCCGCTGACATCACGAAGGCCGTTTCCTGTCCCGTTATCGGCATCGGCGCATCGGCGCAGTGCGATGGGCAAATTCTGGTGGGTGAAGATATGCTGGGCTTTACCGGCGGCCCGTATCCCAAGTTCGTCAAAACCTATGCCGATCTGAACGCTGCGATGGACCGTGCCGTAACGGATTACGCCCGCGATGTCCGGATGCGCACCTTCCCCGCCAAAGATCAGATGTATCAGACAACGGAGGGCAAACAGCCGGATGTAAACATTCAGGCCGCAGAAATACCGCCGATGAAATTGTCGTTGGAACCCCTGCCAGAACCCTTGCCGGAAAAAACCGGCTTTTTCGATCCGGTGCTCCGCGCAACGAAACGCTTTTAAGCGAAAAGAAAAACCCCGCCGATTGGCGGGGTTTTCGTATTCGTTTTTTCGGCATGGGTCCCTGCCTTCGCAGGGACAGCTTGGCTACGCCGCCGCTTTTTTCTTTGCCGGCGCTTTTTTTGCGGGCTTTTCGGCAACCGCTTCTTCATGTTCGCTTTCGATGAACACAGGGCCGCTATCCTGGCCTTTTGCCGTTACGTCACGATCCACCAATTCGATAACAGCCATCGGTGCGTTGTCGCCATAACGGAATCCAGCCTTCAGAACGCGGCAGTAGCCGCCCTGACGGTCTGCATAACGCGTGGCCAGCGTATCGAACAGTTTTGCCACCTGTTCCACATCGCGCATACGCGAAATGGCCAGACGACGGTTTGCGAGCCCGCCTTTTTTACCGAGCGTGATCAGTTTATCGACGATCGGTTTCAATTCCTTTGCCTTGGGCAGCGTCGTCACGATTTGTTCGTGCTTAATCAGGCTCGCCGCCATGTTGGCGAACATCGCCGTGCGGTGTTGCGATGTGCGGTTCAGTTTACGTTGCTTCAATCCGTGTCTCACGGCAGTTCTCCTTTTTTAGTGGCGGGCCGACGCATCGGTCCCATGGTATTTCCCGTTAACATGTTTCCATCGGAAACGGGGGCGGACACAATGTCCTATGGTGCAGTGGATCCCGGCTTTCGCCGGGATAACCACGTAGTGGTTAGTTGTTAAACGGGTCGTCCAGACGCTTGGCCAGCTCTTCGATGTTCTCTGGCGGCCAGCCCTCGACCTGCATACCCAGATGCAGACCCATATTCGTCAGGACTTCCTTGATCTCGTTCAAGGATTTCCGGCCGAAGTTCGGCGTGCGGAGCATATCGCTTTCGGATTTTTGAACGAGGTCGCCGATGTAAACGATGTTGTCGTTTTTCAGGCAGTTTGCCGAACGAACGGACAGTTCAAGTTCATCCACCTTGCGCAGCAGATTGCGGTTGAAGGGCAGTTCGTCTGCTTCTTCGCGGGCTTCTTTTGCATCGGGTTCTTCGAAGTTGATGAAGACTTGCAGTTGGTCTTGCAGAATGCGGGCCGCATACGCAACCGAATCTTCGGGCGTGATCACGCCGTTGGTTTCGATGGTCAGCGTCAGCTTGTCGTAGTCCGTGATCTGGCCAACGCGGGTATCTTCGACTTCGTAGGACACCTTACGAACCGGCGAGAATACGGAGTCAACCGGAATCAGCCCAACCAGTGCTTCTTCCGGACGGTTCAGGGCGGCAGGACGGTATCCTTTGCCCGTGTTCACGGTCATTTCCATGTTGAATTTTGCGCCCTTGTCCAACGTGCAGATCACGAGGTCGGGGTTCATGATTTCGATGTCGGCACCGGCTTCGATCATCCCTGCGGTCACTTCGCATGGACCTTCGGCGGAGACGCGCATACGTTTCGGGCCTTCAGCGTGCATACGCACGGAGATGGCTTTTACGTTCAGAACAACATCCGTCACATCTTCGCGAACGCCTTCGATGGAGGAGAATTCATGCAATACGCCATCGATCTGGATACCCGTTACAGCCGCGCCTTGCAGCGAGGAGAGCAGGATGCGGCGCAGGGCGTTACCAAGCGTCAAACCAAAGCCGCGTTCCAGCGGTTCGGCGACGATCTTGCCAACATTTTTGTTGCTGCCGTGATCGATGTCGATTTTTTGGGGCTTAATCAGTTCAAGCCAGTTCTTCTGAATCATAATTTAGTACCTTTCTTGTGAACGTCATCCGGTTCTTAGCCGGCCTCTGGTTACTGGCCCCACAAAACACCCGTTTCGTGAGGCCAAATTCTTTTAAGATTAAACGCGGCGGCGTTTACGCGGACGGCATCCGTTGTGCGGGATCGGCGTGATGTCCTTGATCGAACGGACATTCAGACCGATCATGCCGAGGGCGCGCAATGCGCTTTCACGGCCCGAACCGGGTCCTTTGATTTCAACGTAAACTTCTTTCACGCCGTGTTCTTGCGCTTTGCGGCCTGCATCTTCTGCTGCCATCTGCGCCGCATACGGCGTGGATTTACGCGAACCCTTGAACCCCATCAGACCGGCAGACGACCAGGAAATGGTGTTGCCTTGATCATCGGAAACCACGATCAGCGTGTTGTTAAAAGTTGCATTAACGTGAACAACACCGGTGGTGATGTTCTTTTTGACCTTACGGGCCGGAGCTTTTGCTGCTGCTTTTGCCATTGTCTATATCCTCCCCTTACTTCGTCGGCTGTTTCTTGCCGGCGATCGGTTTGGCCGGACCTTTACGCGTACGCGCATTGGTTTTCGTCCGCTGGCCGCGCACCGGAAGGTGTTTGCGGTGACGCAGACCACGGTAGCAAGCCATATCAACCAGACGTTTGATGTTGATCGAAATTTCACGGCGCAGGTCGCCTTCGATCGTGTATTTTTCCTTGTTGTCGATTTCGGAACGGATGGCGTTCAGCTCATCTTCCGAAAGGCTGTTCATACGGCGTGTTTCGTCGATGTTGCACGCTTTCAGAACTTGCGCAGCCTTGAAGCGACCGATCCCGTGAACATAGGTCAGGGCAATCAGCGCACGTTTGTTATCGGGGACGTTTACCCCAGCAATACGAGCCATGTTTTCTCCTTTTTGATGGTCTCAAACGGCACCGTCATACCAGTGCCTACACTGTCAAAAAGCCTTGTAAATCAGATGCTTACAAACGAAACACAGACGTAGCGGGCTTTAAGATTTGCCGCACTATAGAAA
>CAYRDI010000030.1:0-8544 GCA_964423095.1 uncultured Micavibrio sp. | reverse complement strand
GCCGATTCATAATAAGGCAGGATCGGCGCGGTTTGATTGCGGTAAACCTTCAAACGGTTGCGCAGCGTTTCTTCGTTGTCATCGCCGCGCACGGGTTGACCCGCATCGATGGTTTGCTGGATACGGGTTTTCAGGCGATCCACCAGTGCCTCTTCATCAACGACGAATTCGATGACAGCATCAATCTGCTTGCCTTTGTCTTCGAGCATGGCGTCCAGCGCCTGTGCCTGATCCACCGTACGGGGGAAACCATCGAAAATTACACCCTTCGCACAGTCCGGTTGTTCGATCCGGTTGGCGATCATGTCCACCATAATGTCATCGGACACGAGGTTGCCGGCATCCATAATCGCCTTTGCCTTTTTGCCCAGATCGGAGCCCGCCGCGATTTCCGCGCGCAGCATATCCCCCGTGGACAATTGTTTGAGGCCGTATTCGGCCTCAAGAATCTTGGCTTGCGTCCCCTTACCCGCCCCCGGCGGACCGATCAAAATCAGGTACATGGATCAGCGTCTCCCTATGCCGCGCGTGCCTTTGAGTTTCGTCTTTTTGATCAAACCTTCATATTGATGCGCGATCAAGTGTGAATGCACCTGTGCGACCGTATCCATCGTCACCGACACCGCGATCAACAGCGACGTCCCGCCGAAATAGAACGGAATGGCGTAATGCGAGATCAAAAGTTCCGGCAACAGACAGATAAATACCAGATAAAGCGCGCCGAGCATGGTGATGCGGGTCAGCACATAATCCAGATAATCCGCCGTGCTTTTCCCCGGGCGAATACCGGGGACGAAGCCGCCATATTTGCGGAGCATATCGGCATTTTCCTGCGGGTTAAACACAATCGCCGTGTAGAAGAACGCGAAGAACACAATCAAGCCGCCATAGGCGAGCATGAACAAGGGTTGACCATGTTGCAAGGATGCCGCGATTTGCGCGAACACGCCGCCCTTTGATTCCAACCCTGAAAATTTCACGATCGAAAGCGGAAGCAGCAACAGTGAGCTTGCGAAGATCGGCGGAATAACGCCCGACGTATTGAGCTTTAGCGGGATGTGGTTTTGCTGTGCCATCGACATTTGATTGCCGACCTGACGTTTGGGATATTGCACCACCACGCGGCGTTGTGCACGTTCGATGAAAACGATGAAGGTGATAACGCCGACAACCATGAGGGCAATGCCCAGAATTTCAAGCGGATTGAATTGCCCCTGACGACCCAGTTCGAGAACGGATCCCAATGCCCGCGGCAGGCCCGCCACGATACCGGCGAAGATGATCAGAGATGTTCCATTCCCGATCCCGCGTTGTGTGATCTGTTCCCCCAGCCACATCAGGAACACCGTCCCGCCGACAATGGTGATGACGGTAGAGGCGCGGAAGAAGAAACCGGGATCAATTACGGCAGACGCACCGCCCGGGCCGGACATGCCTTCCAGACCGACGGCGAGACCATAAGCCTGAACCGAGGCCAAAAGCACGGTGAGATAGCGCGTGAACTGGTTGATCTTCGTACGGCCGGCTTCACCTTCTTTTTTCATCGCCTCTAATTTCGGCGACATGGCGGAGGCCAACTGCATGATAATAGACGCCGAGATATACGGCATGATGTTCAGCGCAAAAATCGTCATCCGCTGCAACGCGCCGCCGGAAAACATGTTGAACATGTCCAGAATGCCGCCGCCGCGCTGCGCATAAATACTTTCCCACACGACAGGATCGATCCCCGGCACGGGAATGTAGGTTCCAAGCCGGTACACCAGCAAAGCCCCCAGAACGAACATGATCCGTTTTTTGAGTTCGGTCGCTTTGGAAAAAACGCCCCAGTTCGTGTTTTTGGCAAGTTGTTCGATGGCGGAGGTGGCCATGGGTCTGATCGCTTTCTATAGGATAGATTATTCCATTTTGTTGTAGGAAATTTAGAGCCGTTCCACAAGAGGAAGACCCCAAATATTTCGGTCCCCATCCCCAAAAAACAACCCCCGCCGGAGCGGGGGTTTATGTTCATTTCAAAGCCCTTATTTAATCGGCTTTTTACGCTCCACAGGCTTGACTTCGATCTTGATGAAATCGATCGATCCGCCGGCTTTGGACACGGCTTCCGCCGCGCCTTTTGTTGCCCCGGAAATCTTCAGGGATACTTTGGCTTTCAAGGCACCCTTGCCGACCAGACGAACGCCATCGCGCTTGTGGCTGATCACTTTTGCCTTGACCAGAGCGTCTTCATCGATCGTGCCCTTGGCATCAATCAGACCCTTGTCAATCGCCTGTTGCAGGCGCGCAACCGTCAAGGTCACGGTATCCTTGCCAAAAATGTTCGTAAAGCCATGCTTGGGCAGGCGCATATAAAGGGGCATCTGGCCGCCTTCAAAGCCCTTGATCGCAACGCCGGAACGGGCCTTTTGACCCTTTACCCCGACGCCGCCGGTTTTGCCCTTGCCGGAGCCGATACCGCGGCCCATGCGCTTGTAATTGTGCTTGGCGCCTTCGTTCGGTTTCAATTCATTCAGTTTCATTTTTTCCTACCTTATGCTGGGTAACAAGCAACAGCTTGTTTCGCAAACTTTATTGCCGTTTCAGTATTGTTTCCGGTTAGTTCTTTACCCTCTGCGTGTTTTTGAAAGTTTTCCAGGCTAATGCAGCCGCCACTACCAAAAACAGATTCTCTAAAAACACCCATAACTTTCTTGTCGCTGGGTCTTTTATGCCATCCATAAAACTCAAGACCATCAACCTCAAATAGCGGGGCAACGCCTGATCGCGCAACGTTTTGGGCCCAACCATCAAAGGCAAGTCCAGACATTAAGCAGCCTCTTCGACCTTTACTAAATGTTTGACCGCGTTGATCATACCGCGGACAGAGGCCGTATCTTCCAGCGTGCTGGTACGACCGATCTTGTTCAAACCCAGGCCAATCAGCGTTTTACGCTGAACCGGCAGACGACCAGCAGCGGACGCGATTTGCGTAACCGTTACCGTTTTACCAGATGCTGCCTTTTTCGGGGCGGCTTTTTTCGCCGGTGCTTTTTTCTTTGTTTCCGTCATGGTGTTCTTCCTTATTCTTCGTTCGCTTCATCCGCAGCTTCACCGGCTTGCGAACCTTCGCGTTGTGCCACAACATCGGAAACCTTTTTGCCACGACGGGACGCCACCTGACGGGGCGATTGCATCTGGCTCAGAGCCTCGAGCGTTGCGTTGACCATGTTGTAAGGGTTGTTGGAACCCGTGACTTTCGCCACAACGTCCTGAACGCCCAGGCATTCGAACACGGCGCGCATCGGGCCGCCCGCGATGATCCCCGTACCGGGTTTTGCCGCGCGCAACGTCACACGGCCAGCACCAAAGTGCCCCTTGATATCATGGTGCAGCGTACGGCCATCGCGCAGCGGCACACGCATCATTTTGCGTTTTGCCTGATCTGTTGCCTTTTTGATCGCATCCGGCACTTCTTTTGCCTTGGAGTGTCCCGTGCCAACACGGCCGCGACCATCGCCGATCACGACCAGTGCCGCAAAACCGAAGCGACGCCCGCCCTTGACCACTTTCGCCACGCGGTTGACGGCCACGAGTTTTTCAATGAACTCGGACTCTTCTTTTTCGCGGGGTTGTCTGTCTGCTTTTGCCATCTTCATTGCTCCTTAGAATTCCAGTCCGCCGGCACGTGCGCCATCCGCCAAAGCCTTCACACGGCCATGATAGAGGAACGCCCCGCGGTCGAATTGCACTTTTTGAACGCCGGCTTTTTTCGCACGTTCCGCCACCAGCTTGCCAACCTTTGCGGCCGCATCGGCGTTACCGCCGTTTTTCAGGCCGGCGTCTTTATCAAGGCTGCTGGCCGCTGCAATCGTCACACCCTGAACATCGTCGATGATCTGGGCATAGATTTGCTTGTTCGTGCGGTGAATGGACAGACGCGGACGCACATCGCGTGTCGCGTTCTGGTTGATGTTCACGGACCGCAGTTTTTTGCGGGTCACGAATCTACGTCTGGCAAAATTTCCAATTCTTTTTTTCATGACTATGTGTCCTTACTTCTTCTTGCCTTCTTTGATCATGACGTATTCGCCGACATAACGAATGCCTTTGCCCTTATATGGCTCCGGACGTTTGAAGGAACGAATTTTCGCAGCACATTGACCAACAGCCTGTTTGTCGATGCCTTCGATCTTGATCTTGGTTTGATCGGTTACCGTGATTTTGATCCCGGCCGGAACGTCAAAACGTACTTCGTGAGAGAAGCCAAGCTGGAGCACCAGCGTGTTTCCCTGCATCGCGCAACGCAGACCGACGCCCTGGATTTCCAGATCTTCGCTGTAGCCCTCTTTCACACCGACAACGATGTTTTTAACGAGCGTGCGCATCGTCGGCCACAGTTTCTTGGCGCGCAGAGAATTGGCGCGTTGTTCGAGTTTGATTTTTCCATCGACCATTTTCACCGACACGTCGTCATGCACGACAACCTGCAGTTCGCCCTTCGGACCCTTGGCCTTGACTACCTGGCCATCCACGCTGGCGGTCACGCCTTCGGGAAGAGCTACGGGGTTTTTACCAATACGAGACATGGTTTTTTCTTCCTTTCCCTTAGAACACCTGGCAGAGGACTTCGCCGCCCACATTCGCGGCTTTCGCCTTGTGGTCAGCCATCACGCCCTGCGGGGTGGACAGGATTTTTACGCCAAGACCGTTATAGAACTGCGGCAGACCCTTGATTTGGGCATAAATACGACGGCCCGGTGTGGAGATACGCTTCAATTCGCGGATCACCGGCTGTCCGGCATCGTATTTCAATTCAACCTGCAGTTCTTTTTTGTTGTTACCCATATCGTTGACTTTGTAGCCGCGGATATAGCCTTCTTCGGTCAAAACCTTGCAAACAGCTTCCTGCAGTTTGGAGAACGGTGCAACAACATATGCCTTGCGGGCATTCTGGCCGTTCCGGATGCGGGTCAGCATATCGCCGAGGGGATCATTCATAGACATGTTCTTATCTCTCCCTTACCAGCTGGATTTCGTTACGCCGGGCAGTTCGCCACGCGATGCGAGATCGCGCAATGCCACACGGCAGAGGTTGAATTTACGGAAGTTCCCGCGCGGACGACCCGTCAGGGCACAGCGGTTGCGGATCCGTGTTTTCGAGGAGTTGCGCGGCATTTCGGCCAGCTTCAGAACAGCGGCAAAACGCTCTTCCATCGGCAGGTCTTTGTTGCCGATAACGTCTTTCAGCTTTTCACGCTTGCTCGAAAGGCTCTTGGCGAGCTTTTTCCGCTTGTTGTTTCTGTTGATCGCACTTGCTTTTGCCATGTGTCTTCTTCCTCACATAATCCTAGTTGCGGAACGGCATTTC
This sequence comes from uncultured Micavibrio sp., assembly GCA_964423095.1. Taxonomy (GTDB): domain Bacteria; phylum Pseudomonadota; class Alphaproteobacteria; order Micavibrionales; family Micavibrionaceae; genus Micavibrio_A. Next base: position 3,197 of record CAYRDI010000030.1, on the reverse strand, counting down.
AAAGCCGCGCAGCAATTCTTTTGCCTGTTCGTCATTCGCCGCAGATGTACAGATAATAATGTCCATCCCGCGAACGGCAGATACCTTGTCGTATTCGATTTCCGGGAACACAATGTGTTCCTTAATCCCGAAGGCGTAGTTGCCGCGACCATCGAAGCTGCGTCCGTTGATACCGCGGAAGTCGCGGATACGGGGCAGCGCGATCGTAACCAGACGATCCAGGAATTCGTACATTTTTTCACGGCGCAGCGTGACCTTGCAGCCAATGTCCATATTTTCACGCACTTTAAAGGATGCGTTGGATTTACGAGCCTTCGTGATCACGGGTTTTTGCCCGGCGATCAGCGCGAGTTCGGCGGCAGCCGCTTCAACGGCTTTACGGTCCGTCACAGCCGCGCCAACGCCCATGTTGATCACAATTTTCGTCAATTGCGGAATCGCATGATCGTTTTTAATGCCGTATTTTTCTTTCAGAGCCTTTTTGAGCTTTTGCTCGTAACGCTCCTGAAAGCGCGGCGTGTAATCTTTTTTCTTTGCCTGTGCCATGGTCATTTACCTCTTACAGCGTTTCGCCGGATTTTTTGGCAACGCGTACTTTTTTGCCATCTTTCAGCGTCTTGTAACCAACGCGGGTTGCTACGCCTTTTTTCGGATCGGCCAGAGCCACGTTGGAAACATGGATCGACAGTTCCTTGGTTTCAATTCCGCCAGCGGAGAATTGCGAAGGTTTCGTGTGCTTTTTCACAACATTGACGCCCGCCACAACCACACGGTTTTCAGTCGGAATGGCGCGAAGGATTTCACCTTTTTTGCCCTTGTCCTTACCGGTAAGAACGATTACGGAATCGCCTTTTTTCAATTTCATTTTTGCGTTCGCCATTAGAGCACCTCTCCTGCGAGGGAAATGATTTTCATGTAGCCTTTACCACGCAGTTCGCGCGTGACAGGCCCGAAGATACGGGTGCCGATCGGTTCGCCGTTCGTGGCGATCAGAACGCAGGCATTCGTATCGAAACGGATTTTTTCGCCGTTCGCGCGGTTCAGACCATGCTTGGAACGAACGATAACAGCTTTACGCACATCGCCCTTCTTCACGCGGCCGCGGGGAATGGCATCCTTGATGGAAACAACAACAACATCACCGATGTTGGCCGTGCGGCGCTTGGAACCGCCGAGGACCTTGATACACTCCACGCGACGCGCGCCAGAGTTATCGGCCACTTCCATATTTGATTGCATCTGGATCATGTTTTAAATCCTTTTTCGCCTATGCTTATCGTTCGTTATGCTTTTTTCTTTGCAGCAGCTTTTTTCGCGGCCGGCTTTTTGGCGGCTGCTTTTTCTTCTGCAGCTTTCGGAGCAGTTTCGCGCTTCGGGGCAGCTTTCGGCTGACCTTTCACAACAACCGGAGCTTGCTCTTTGCCATCGACCAGCAGAACCCAGCTCTTACGCTTGGAGATCGGCGCGCATTCGATGATCTGAACCTTCTGGCCTTCTTGCGCGACGTTGTTTTCATCGTGCGCAGCATATTTGGCCGAGCGTTTCAGGTATTTTTTGTAAACGGGGTGCATCGTGCGACGTTCGACCAAAACCGTGATGGTTTTGTCCATTTTGTTGCTGACGACGGTACCTTCCAATATACGACGCGGCATCTTCTTGTCTCCTTACGCCTTGGCGGATTTCTTTTTGACCGGAGCCTTCTTTGCAGAAGCCGCTTCGGTTTTCGCATTCATGGCTGTCTTGATACGGGCGATGTCGCGACGCTGCGCGCGCATGGACGCCGTATTTTCCAGCTGCCCCGCCGCACGTTGCATACGGGCGTTGAACTGCTCCTTACGGGCATCCATAAGGGCCTTTTGCAGTTCGTCTTTGGTTTTGCCAATCAGGTCTTCGGCTTTCATCTTTTAAACTCCTCTTTACTCGCCGATACGTGCAACGAATTTCGTCGCCATCGGCAGTTTTGCGGCAGCAAGGTCCAGGGCTTCACGGGCCAGTTCCTTGGGAATACCGTCCAGTTCGAACAGGATGCGGCCGGGCTTCACGCGGCAAACCCAGAATTCGGGCGATCCTTTACCGGAACCCATCCGCACTTCGAGCGGCTTTTTGGAAACCGGCACATCCGGGAATACGCGGATCCAGACTTTTCCCTGACGCTTCATATGACGGGCGATGCAACGGCGGGCCGCTTCGATCTGGCGGGCCGTGATACGCTCCGGGGCCATGGCTTTCAAGCCAAACGCGCCAAAGGAGAGCGAGGAGCCACCCTTGGCTTCCCCATGGATACGGCCCTTATGGGCCTTTCTGAATTTTGTTTTCTTCGGTTGTAACATCGTTAAAACTTTCCGTTTCGACAATAAAAAATTTCGCTCACATAGACTTGAACCCCTTTGGGGAGCAGTCTCTATATGGCCGAATTCCGCTAAAAAGTCCGTGGAATTTCTTAAATTCGGGCGGACTATATAGTCAAATTTTTAGAATTACCAGCGTTATTTTGGGCCGAATCATTAATTTTTTCGGCCCAAACCCTTAAATTATTAACCGTTGTTACGGGGTTGGCCGCCCGTCGCGGTATTTTCGCCCATGCGTTTGTCGCGGGCCATCGGATCATGGGCCATCACATCTCCCTTGTAGATCCAGACCTTCACCCCGATGATCCCGTAGGTCGTCAGTGCTTCGGCAAAACCGTAATCCATATCGGCACGTAATGTGTGCAGCGGAACACGGCCTTCACGATACCATTCAGTCCGCGCGATGTCGGCACCGCCGAGACGGCCCGATACGTTGACACGGATCCCCTGACCACCCAGACGCATCGCGGATTGCGTTGCGCGTTTCATGGCGCGGCGGAACGATACGCGACGTTCCAGCTGCTGGCAGACGCCTTCGGCAACCAGTTGCGCATCGATTTCCGGTTTGCGGATTTCGACGATGTTCAAGGACACTTCGGAACCGGCACGGCTCGAAAGGTCTTTGCGCAGCTTTTCGATGTCCGCACCTTTTTTACCGATAATCACACCGGGGCGTGCCGTGTACACGGTCACTTTCGTGTTTTTTGCGGCGCGTTCGATCACGACCTTGGAAATACCGGCGGCTTTCAGTTTTGTCTGCACATATTTGCGCAGTTCCAGATCCTGAACCAGCTTGTCCGCATATTTGCGGTCATCGAACCAGCGGGAATCCCAGGTGCGGTTGATACC
>CAYRDI010000029.1:24377-26261 GCA_964423095.1 uncultured Micavibrio sp. | reverse complement strand
AAAAAAAGACCGCCTTATTCACCTCGGCGGCCTTCCTTCTAGATTCCAGAATAGAATAGTATCCTTAATAAAACCTTAACGTGCGGCGGCCTTTAAGGTTCCGCCTGCCCCGATCATCGCGGCAAAGGTATCGCGGACATTCGCGATGAATTGCTGCCCCGTGATGGATTTCGATTTATCGACGGCCAGATCACCGGTAAGCGCGCTGGTTTTCAGGCCCGCCTCGATCGTTGCGACCACGGCGTGCTTTAATTGTTTGGCCAGTTCCACGCCTTCTTCCTGTCCGTTTAATTCTGCCTTATGGCGAATGGCTTCGGCATAGGCAAAAATATGCGCGGTGGGATTGGCGAGCAGGATTTTCTTTTCATGCCAGGCGGGTTCCAGATCCGGTGCCGTGCCATGCGGCGGATCGGCCAGCAACGTGCCATCGGCGGAAACAAGCGTGGAATCCATCAGGCCCAGCGATTTATGTTCGCCCGCCACCTGATCCGAGACAACGTCCCCATCATAGTTTTTAAGGGCGACGATCATGTTGTTCATTTTTCCTTGCGGAATTTTGGAAACGACCGCGTCGATCAATTGCACCTTGTCGGCGAAGGTCAGCTTGGCCGCCTTGAACTTCGCTTCATACTTTTCCTTGAAGATTTTGTTGAAGATGTCGATGAAACGACCGTCATAAACGGGGTTGATCGTATCTTTCCCTGCAAAGATCACCGATTTGTTCATGGCCAGGGCCTGACCGAACACCGCATGGGCATAATCCTTGATGGAAGAATCCGTTTCGGTGGTGAGCAGCATCACGCCCTCTCCTACCTTTCGGCCATCGACCAGCGTTTGTTGCGTGCCGTCTTCGGATTCGAAAATCACTTTCAGCGTCCCTTTTGAGGGGATGGCGACGTTCGGCGCACCATAAATTCCCCCCACAGCCTGACGAACGATGGTGACATCCTTCATCAGAGGGGCGAATTTTTCGATACCGTTGATTTCAATGGTATTGCGTAAGATCGCGGCACCATTGATCGCACGGCGGATAATACCGTTTGGGGAATCCAGTTGTTTGGACAGGCCGAATTTGGCGGTTTCTTCTTTCGTCGGCGTAATTGTCGGCCCTTTCACCGCGGCCTTGTGTTCTTTCAAATCGGCAATCGCGGCGTCCAGCGCGCCATCATTGGTTTTATCGCGCGCGGAGAGCGAAATATCATGCACCTTCCAATCCACGGCAAAGAACGGCGCGATCAGTTGATCACGAATTTCCGCCGACATATGCGGCCACACGCCATCCCCCGTCATATCGACGATGGAACCATTGATTTTGTACGGTGCTGCGGCCATGGACGGGCCTCCCTTGAAAAACAGGTTTAAAGACCCGTCCATTCAACCCTAGATTGGTTAAAAAAGGAATAATCGTTTATTCGTGTGCAGCAGGCCCACCAAACAGCGGCAGGAATTGGCCATAGCCCTCTTTTTCCAGATCGGCCTTCGGGATGAATTTTAACGACGCGGAATTGATGCAATAACGCAAGCCGCCCTTGTCCTTTGGCCCGTCCGGAAAGACGTGGCCGAGGTGGGAATCCGCGCCCTGTGACCTTACTTCCGTGCGTTCCATAAAGAGTTTTTTATCCGTGTGTTCGGTGACATGGCCCCCCTCAATCGGTTTTGTAAAGCTGGGCCAGCCGGTGCCAGAATCAAATTTATCAGTGGAGGAAAAGAGCGGCTCACCCGACACCACATCCACATAAATCCCTTCGGCGTGGTTGTCCCAATAGGCATTGCTGAACGCGCGCTCCGTCCCCTCTTCTTGCGTGACATAGCGTTGTTCGTCGGTGAGTTTTGAAAGATTTTCGGCGGTTTTTTTATAGGTCATGGGGGCGGCCTCCTGCGCAT
>CAYRDI010000029.1:0-24367 GCA_964423095.1 uncultured Micavibrio sp. | reverse complement strand
AACGAAACAATCATGGCGGTAAAAAACAGGGATGTTGCGGTCTTCATAATTTATCCTTTTCCATTGCTATCCATATAGGATACGAAGATGCGGAAAAAAGGTTACGCGGGTTTTTGCTGTTTTTTGCCGCAACAGGCCAAAAGCATATAACCGATCACGGCGGAAACGATGGAACCGCCCAGAACGCCAAGGCGGATTTGTGCCTGCATTTCCATCGTCGAAAACGCCAGCCCGCCTATAAAGAGCGACATGGTGAACCCGATCCCGCACAGGATGGAAAGACCGTAAAGTTGCCGCCAGCTCGCCCCTTCGGGTTTGGGGGATAGGCCCAGTTTGACCGCCAGAAAGATCGCCCCGAAAACGCCAAGCTGTTTGCCGATAAAAAGTCCCAGCGCAATCCCGAGCGTCAAAGGATCGGCCAGCGAGGACAAGCCCATGCCCTGTAACGGCACACCGGCATTGGCAAACCCGAACAAGGGCAGCACGAGAAAGGCGATCCACGGGTGTAAATCATTTTGCAGACGGCGCGCCGGGTGGCGGCGTTCTTCGGGATCGGGAATGCTCAAGGGAATAAAGAAAGCCGTAATAACGCCCGCCATGGTGGCATGGACGCCGGATTTGAGCACCGCCACCCAGAGAATAAAGCCCAAAATCATATACGGCGCACGACGCGCAACATTGAAATAATTCAACAGGAAAAGCCCCGCGATGGGCAGAACGGCGAACATCAACGCCCACGTTTCAAGCCCGGAAGAATAAAACAGCGCGATAATCAGAATGGCCCCAAGGTCATCGAGAATGGCCACGGCGGTCAACAACACCTTGATAGAAAGAGGTATGCGATTTCCCAAAAGTGAAAGAATGCCGAGCGCAAAAGCAATATCCGTGGCACAGGGAATGGCCCAACCGGGTATGGTTTTCGGATCATCCATGTTGATGCCAAGATAGATCGCCGCCGGCACAATGGTTCCGCCAATGGCCGCGAGCAAGGGTAAAACAGCCTTTGATTTATTGGCAAGCTCCCCGGCCACAAGTTCATGTTTGATTTCAAGCCCGACCAACAGGAAAAAGATGGCCATCAGACCATCGTTGATCCAGTGGATCAGGCTTTTTTTCAATTCGAAATCGAGTCCACCGACATCCGAAAAACCGATGCGGAAATCGATCCCGTTGAAAGCGTATTCGTATAGATCTCGGTAAGGAGAATTGGCAAGAATCATCGCCAGCATGGAAGCCAGAACGAGAACAATTCCGCCCGCCGCCTCCAGCCGGAAGAATTCCAGCGTCGCATCCACGATCCGGCGCGGACTGCCCAGAAAAAAGATATGCTTGAAATAATGCGGTTTATCGCTTGTCATCCCACCACTCTACCGCGATAGTACATATGTTTTATAAAGAAGAAAATATGGCCCGCGAAACTCACCCCCACCGACACCAGGCTTTTCAAGCCATCCTGCTCGCCATCACGGGATTCTGGGCCTATAGCGTTGCAGACCTGTGTTCCAAGGTGTTGCAGGAACATTATAGCATATATCAGGTTCTTGCCGTCAGCTCTTTCTCTGCCCTTGCCATCGTATCCCTATGGCTTTTTGGTAAACACGGGGTAAAAGGATTCGTTCCGAAAAAGATAAAATTACATGCAATTCGCGCCTTCGTGATTATGGCGACCGCGTATTTTTTTGTGCGGTCATTGCATATGTTGCCGCTTGCTGACTTTTATGGAATTTCTTTCCTGATGCCGTTTCTGGGCATGATGCTATCCGCCCTGTTTTTAAAGGAACATGTGGGATGGCACCGGTGGTTGGCTGCCGCCCTCGGCTTTGCCGGTGTGCTTGTGCTGGCGGGGCCGCAATTCCAGACGATCGGCGAAGGCGTCGTCTGTGCCACGCTCGGTGCGCTGTGTGGTGCCATCAATATGATTCTGATCCGCAAAATCGGGCACGGGGAACCGTTGCCGTTGTATGGCATTTATCCCTTCGCGGCGATTCTGCTTTTCAATGTCGCAGGATTATGGGCGACAAACTCTTATGTGCCCTTTCGTGTGGAAGACGCGCCCTATTTCCTGATCCACGGGCCTGTCATTGTCCTGGCCATCACATGCACATCCCTTGCCTTCGCCCGCGCGCCGGAAACGGCCGTGGTCGCACCGTTTCAATACACGCAGGCGGTCTGGGGTGTTTTGTTCGGGTGGATTTTCTTTGCCGCCCTGCCCGATGTCACGACATGGACGGGACTTATCATGATTGTTACGGCAGGGTTATATATGGTCTGGCGTGAACATGTACGGCACATCACGCACTAACTGTTCATTTTCGGCGGTGATATTCTGGGTGTGGATGCCGGAGCTTGCGGTTTTGGTTGGGCGATAACTCTTTTATCCTCGCTGCGCTTGTACACATAAATGCCTAGAACGGAAAGGCCGACGCCCCAGATGGTGGTCAGGGAATCCATACCCGATAACACAGCCGGAGCCTTATCCGTATCGAACACCACGATATAGGCAAGCGCAAGCATTTGCGCGGCCCACGTAAACGCCATCAGATAACCAAAGGTCGGGCGCATGCGGCGCACATAGGGATCATCCGATCCGGCTTCTTTGCGGAGGCTTTCATTGATTTCGGACAGGGCCGCCTGATATTCCTTTGAGGCAATATCGGCGAGTTCCTCGGCATGGCGGTTCGCTTCGGCCATTTGTTCCGTTGTAATCGCGCCTTGTGCAAAGGCACCCTGCACGCCGTTCAAAGCCTCCGCCGCACTTTGCGCAACCGGATTGTCCATTTTACCAAGCGCCCCCCCGATCAGGCCAATCAAGACCGGCAAGCCAAGTTTTGCAATAATAGTTCCAAGCATTCTTTTTATCCTTCGATCAATCTGTAAAAAATATGGTGGCCGATTTTGGCCGTAGGCGATTGCCCCAAAGACCATTCCGGCGTGATGTTATCGGCATGGTAATGCGTGGCACCGCCCGTGCTATCGGGCAACGTGCCCGCCACCGCGCGCCGCGCAATCCGCACCGCCGTGGCATAATAAAGATCTGTTTTCTCGGTAACGGACTGTAGCCTTTTGTAATTTGGATCGGAACGGTTCCAGCATGAAAACTGATACGGTTTCTGGCACACCGAAATGATGTTGTTCCCCCACCAGTATGTTCCGCCGCGATCCATCGCCACCCTGACGCGGTTCAGGATGACTGAGGCCACCGCTTCCATCCCGGCATTGCCTTCGCCGCGCGCCTCCCCCCACAAGGTGCGGGACAGAACATCGACGGTTAAATCTTCATAAAATCCGGCCGCACCGGAAGATCCCCCGTCCCCGTTTCCGGTGAGGAGGCGTAAAAAGCGTTTCATTGTATTTACTCCTGAATGTTGTTTTGAGCTTTTAATGCGGCGGTAATCATCGCCGTTTTATCGAGCTTTATTTCTATTCTTAAAAGATGCGCGACCAGCTTTGATTCCAGATCGCGGACATCATGAACGGAAACATAGGTTTTTGCCGCTTCCAGCTTGAACGCCGACAAGGCTTCGCGTAATTGAGAGCAACGCATTTCCAGTGTTTCATTCAATGCATCAATCGCGCTTTCCGAATCGCGCTGCAGGCGCATGTAGAGCCAGAACAAACCGGACAATGCCGGTATATCAACGACCGTGATCCACCAGACCAGGCCGGAATCCAAAATGGGGGACATATTTTTTCCTTTGTTATTTTCAAACGTCAAAATCGGTAACGGCGGCATGGCCGGAACCGGAAGCCGACCACAGCCGTGTGGTCGAGGCATATCGCCTGGGAAGACGCACGGGTTCAATTTCCATCGCCCCCGCCGCAGCATCCAGACCGTCATCGCGCAGTCCAGAAGCAAGGGGTTTCCATTCCGCCATTTCCGTGATGAAGGGCGTATCGTAAACCGATGCATGAACGTGCAAAGCCTTTGCCGCCATAACAGCATCAAACGCCTCCAATATCCGCGACGACTTGGATTTTACCGTATGTTTTTCTATGACGGCACAGTTCAGGTTTTCTTCGGCCAACACGTTGCGAAGAATCGCAGGAAGGAATTTCCCGATCCCGTTTCCTTCGACATGCACCATCGGTAAAAAGAATTCTCGCACCCTCTTTGCCACGGCACGACATTGCAATGTGGCCGCATCTTCGCCCGCCTTTGCCGCAACGCGGATATAATCCACGCGGTGGAGCCAGCGATGACCGTCTTCATCCGTAAAAACAATGGCAAGCACGCTGCCATCCCCGGTTTCGCTGCCAAAAGACGGGTCCCACCACGCGGACACGGATAAAAGTTTTTTATCGCACAGTTTCAAGACCAGAATTTTTTGCGCTTCGGTGGAGACAATCTCATCGTCGTATTGTTGCAGCAACGAAACATCGAAACGTGACTTGGCGATGTTGACGGGTTCCAGCATCATTTGCGCGGCAAATTGCAGCGGCCCGCAATCCCGCCGGATTTCATCGACATGCGCATCGGGAAACCGTTCCGGCCAATGGCTGTGCCCGTCCGCCCCGACCAAGGGAATGGTCAGGCGGTAATAATTTTCCAAAAACGCATGATCTTCACCGATTTCCGTGCGGGCCTTTTGCGCATACAGGCTGTAATAGCTGTGCGGTGTGCCGATATAAAGCTGCGTGCCGCCGGGTGTTAAAATAAAACGGTTTTCGGCCAGACGGGTACGAAGCCTTGCGCGTTTTTCCGCCGTATCGGCCGTATTTGGCACTTCCACATCATCACAAATAATAAAATCTGCGCGGGCGCCGGTTATGTTGGCGTGAATACCGCGTGCCAGAACGGATGGATCACGCCATACGCGGCTGCGTTCCACCGTAAACCGGTCCGCCGCCCATTGATCAGCGTTCGTCGGTCGAAGCGATGTCGTTGAAGGATGTCTCTCGATGGTTTTCCGGACTTGCCGCACCATCTTCTCCGCCAACATGGACTCGGCGGACAAGACCAGGATACGCAAATCCGGATCCCGCAACAGGAGCCATGCGCAAAAGATCGCGGCCAGCGTCGATTTCCCGCTTCCGCGGAACGCCTGAAGCAGAAGATGCGTCCGCCCATGCACCCAGCACCTCTGCAGCCAGGTCGCGATCCTGTACTGTATGGCCGGCGTTGTATGGTTTTGCGTTTCGTTCCATGATGATAAAAATAAGTCAAAATCGACCGTGTGGCAACGATCTTGCTCCATAATTCCTCTATATTACTTGATGTTGATATAAGATGACTGGCCTATGCCAAGTCAGATCACGCCTTATTGCGGCGCAGATTCGATGCCGATGTCGGCATAGCCGGAAGTATGCTCCAGCTTGTCGATTTCTTGCTGCGCCCGCGCAAGAGCGCGTGCAACCTCTTCTTTTGACGTATTTTTTGAATCGCCCACGGCCCATTTCATAAGTTTCGATAATTCGGAAACGTGGGATAAGGCCCCTTTGGCATTGGTATAGGCCTTGGCATTCCCCTCCTCGTTTCCGGGGTCGACGCGGCGGATGCTCGCCTCGTAATCATCGAGCGCAATATCCATCGCAAACAAAAATATTTTCCGCGCCCGTTCCCGGAGCGCGGTTTCATCAAGAGACATTTTCTACCTTATATTTGTTTGAGGTTTGATGACGGGACGATGTCCGTAAATACAAAAATAATACCAGCCGTAATCTTTATTTCTTTTGCTATCATTTTTTATTGAGCCGTAAGCCACAGCACAGATGAATAGATGAACATAGTTATGTTTGAAAAAACATAACACTTCAAAGAAAACAGAGCCTGTTGACGCAATTGTATCTTATCTTTTTTAAAGTAACGCAGGGATAGAAACAATACTAAAACCACAGTCAATAAAGTCACAAAAAAAATAAGAGATTAAAGTGACCTAAAAAAATATAATAGGGGTAATCATTGCTAAATTCCCTCTGTATATTGTGTTTTATAGCTGCATAACTAAAAAATGAAGACAGTAGGAAAGCTATAAATGATAATACAACGATGCTTATTTTTTCTGCTTTTCCCATAGTCTTTCCTTATATATTCTATCGACGCGTGCACCATAATCAGAGACCTTATCTGCCGCCAGATTTTGATATAATGTTGCAACGCTTTTCACCGACGCATTGGGTACACGGTTCATAACTATTTGCAAAGTTTTTTACAGATGATAAAAAACGTGTACGCAATGCCGACATATAGTGTCAGCAGAACAACACTAAATAGTACGGACTCTTTTAAAATATACATAAAGTTCAATTTACAAAAATCATTATCGTCAAGAGCAAAACCGATATCTCCGGGAACGCCCGGTAAGCAATAATCGCGAACATTATCAAGATTAAAAGTTGCATACCAAACCAGTGCAAGATAGAGCAATAAAGATATCCCACTCAAGACGATTAGAAATGTAACAATTTTCATTGCTTCACTTTTTCCATGGCTTTTCATCATAGACCTGTCTTACATATTCACCAAATTTGCTCGTCTTTTCCTTTGATGCAGAATTCCAAATGGAACCAATTTTTTCTGGGGTTGGCTTCTCAATTCTATCCATGATCCTTTTCAACAAAACTGTTGCTGCTTCTATATTCGTATCAGGGTTGTACATATCATCCGGGTTTTTTCCAACAAGTTTGGACCATTTGTCCTTTTGTATATTCATAGGCATAATACTATCCGAAAACCCTATCTTATCTGCAAGGTCATTTAAACCCAGCTTGTGGCCACGAGCGTTTTCCACATACATGATAGACCGCACGAGATCAGGATCAATATTATATTTTTCTGCATTCTTTCGTATCGAGCCATCATATCTCGATACAGTTTTTTTTCCAATAGAGTCCCGAGTTACAATTTCATCCCCCAAGTCGCATTTAATATTTTTTTGGGTCCCTTTCAATTTCAAAAAGAGCAGGTGTATCGTCCAAAAGACTTTTTTCTCTATCTTTTTCTAAATTTACGATTGGCCTTTGCTGTGGTTTAACAGCTTTACGCAACGCATCTTCAGTCTCGCCGCCGGGTTTGAGGATACCATCCACTTTGAGGCCCTTTTCGCGCTGGAACGAACGGATGGCATCGTCCGTTTCCTGATCGATAATCCCGTTCTGCGCGGGTTCTTTCCGATGCCCCAAAGCAAAGAGCGCGTTTTTGACGCCCGTTACGTCTTCTTCATCATTGTCCATCATGTTGCCGACGCTGCGCGTCAGGGAAAAGAGTTTTAATCCTTTAAAATCCATATTCAATCTCCACTTAAAACTTGTTGACGATGTACCAGCGCGCGCCATCGGACACCACCGTGATGGCGTTGTATTGCGCGTTCAACGGCTGCCCATACCCGTCCGGCCCAGATCCGCCATATTCGGTGACCGTAATGACGTTCGATGATACATCGGTTTTTTTGATCGTTACGGTGCGGCCGACAGCGATGGCCGCGTTCGCGGGCGGCAACCTTGCGGTCAAGGCCCCGCCAAAAGATGAAAGCAAATACACATCCACCGCCATGTCGATGTCATACGTCCCCGCCCCGTCGTAATAACGCGTGTTTCCCGGTGCGCGGTTCGAAGAAATGACGAACCATTCCGCACCGTTCGAATGCATTTGCACGAAATCCCCAAACGCACCAAGGAAATAGCTGTGCCGGTCCGGCCCGTTGCCTGTGCTTTCCGCCACCGTGATGACGTTCGATGATGTATCAATCTTTTTGATGACCATCATCACGCCCACCGCATTGGCGGCGTTGGGCAAATTGACCGTCAACGCCCCGCCGAACGACGAAACCAGATGGACGGAGTGCGATAAATCAAGCGTCACCGTCCCCGATGAATCGATGAATTCGGTGTCATAGCGTTGCAGCGTGGCATTCATATCCGTGGCGGTGGTGCGTTGCAGGCGGTTTTTGTTCGGATAACCCGCATTGAACGCCGTATATTTCCCGCCCGATAAATCCCAAATGGCGGCCCCATCGGACGCCGAAAGAAGGTTATAGACCGCCGTTTCATCCGATCCCGCTTCCAGCTTTACATTCGGTACGCTATTAAAACTTTCGCAATAGGGGTTGATGAGCAGCGTTTTATAGGACCCCGCCCCCATGGTCATGCACCCCTGCGCCGTTCCCTTCACATTCGCTTCGCAATCGATAAAGGCGTTGTTGTATTGCCCGTGTTCGACATAGATTCCATGGCCGGAAATATCCGCGCCGTGGGAATACACGCGGCAGGCATGGAATTTGTTCGCGTTCGGCGTATCGCCCGCGCCGGATTTGGTGAGGTGAATGCCGTGCGTGGCCGGCTGTTCCACCAGCACGCGATCAAAATTGTTCCAGTAACAAGGGAAATTCGGGTCATTATATCCATCGAGCTGCACCCCGATATTGGGTGCAAAAATGGAAACATCGGATATGGCCGTCTGCACACACGGACGATCACGGCCATAAAGTTTGAGCGCGATGTTTCCGCCGTTGATCCGCAAATTCGCAAGTGTGGCAAAATCCGCCACCACCTCCACCGCGTTGAATGCATTGCTGATACATTCAATCACAGATACCTGTCCCGCGCCGAACAAGGTCTGCCGTTCGCCCAGTGTGATCGTACCGGAAATAAGGTACGTTCCCGGCGGTACAAACACCGCATCATGTGCGGCGAGTGCCTTTTGAATGGCGAGCGTGTCGTTGTGCAGCCCATCGCCATAAGCGCCAAAATCTTTCACCGATACAAAATCCGAAAATTTGTCCGTGGACGTGCGCGTGACCGCCCCCGTGCCAAGGGCCGTAAAGTCCGGCGCGGCCATGGATCCTTCCAAACTCACCGCGACCGGATCACCGTTTCCATCGAAACCCAACGCCTTGTTCGCGCGGATGGCCCGATCCGGCAACACTGTTTCCCCCGGCGTTTCATAATCGGAATAGCGCAGCATAGGAGACAATTCCCGTTCCACCTGCTGGATGCTACCGGTCAGATAATCCAGTTCGTTATTGATGGCGACCGCGCTGAAATCCCCGCCTTCTATAAAATCCGTTACACGTTCCAGCGGCAATTCACGCTTGAGCGTCAGGACAATCCCCGCCGCCGGCGCGGAATCAAACGTCACGGTACCGCCCGCCGTTTCGCCGCTCCCCGCAACATCGAAAGCCGCATATTGTGGCGCACCGTCAAAATATACCTTCAAATCTTCGCTGGCAAAGATCGGGAACGGATATTCGAAGACGGTTTGTATGCCATCAGCGACATAGCGCACGATCGGCTGTACGGCCGGCATTTTGATGTGGTCGGTCATAAATTTTCCTTTGATAAAAAATGCGTATTTACGGGGGAGTATTTTTGTTGTATGGCTTATGCCATGCAAAAATATATCCTGTTGATCGCCTTTGGCGTTTTATCCCTCGCGTCCCTTCCGGCCCGTGCGGATGACTCTGACTACCCGCAACCAGAAGACTACACGCCCTATGGCAGTGTTTATAAGAAACAATCGTGCCAGTATTACGATTGCAGTGATGACAAAGACACAAGCGATAAGTATAAGAATATTGCCCCGCGCGCGGGTAACAATGACCCTTATGAGCCGCATGAAGCAAGAGCACCCAAGGGCAGCGATGCCGCCATTATGCGCGGACTTCTACAGGATCGCTGATTGCTTTTCTTTGGGCAACAACGTATCGGCCAGTGTGTAGGCACTGGTCAGGCGGTTGATCTTGTTCTTTTCCTTGATTTGCGTGAGCTGCAGCATGTTCAACCGCTGCTGATCGTTCAAATTCTGGTCGATTGCCGCCTTCTTGAGATTGTCGAGGGATTCGCGCTGCTGCCGCCCCTGATCGCTTTCATCGAAATAGCCGAGAAGCAGAGCCTCCGCCGATCCGTCGCCCGTGGAAATTCCTTCCGCTCCATAGGCCGCGCGTTGTTTGGCCATCAGGCGGCGTAAGGCCGCCCGGCGTTCTGTTTCAGCCTGTGCGGTCTGTTGGTCGATTTGTTGTTTTTCCAGGACTGCCCTTTGCTGGGCCTGCTGGTTTTGCAAATCGTACACTTCTTTTTGCTGTTCATAGGCGCGTTGCCCCGAATTGTTTTTATAGGAGTTGACGGCACCCAGAACGGTGTTGACCGCGCCGAGTGCCTGAATCGCCGTGGCGGCGACAGAGGTGAATCCAGCCATGTTTTTTTCCTTCCTTAATTGATGTTGATTTCTGTTGAAACCGATAAAAGCGTAAACGGCAACGGCGTCGATTGTTCGATCCGCCAGAGCGGCTCCCACAAATCGTCATGCCAGCCGAGATTTCGCACGCGGATGTCGCCGCTGACCAACGGCGGCGGCGCATCCAGAATTTCTTCTTCACCCAGTTGGCGAAGCGAAACATCCTTTAGCCCGCGACCGGTATCCACGGTCAACGCCTGCGTATCTTGTAACCTGAAGACAGCCTCGACAAGCCGCACCTTCTTCACCGGTTCCCCTTCGCCAAAAACGCCGGCGGGCAACGGTTCGATGATATGGGTATAGGACAGGCCGATTTCCACGGTGGTCGCGGGTTCGGCCAATGTGACAATACCCCCCGTCACAGTATGGTCGGCCAGCACCACGCCATCGGCCACCACGGAAACGCTTTTTCCTTCCAGATGGTCGAGCCCAGACCATGTGGTGGACGGCGTTCCAGCCTCCCCCGTCAGGGCGGAATCGAGATGGAGCGCGGTATCGAAGAGTTCGATAAAATAATCACCGCCCCGTTCGATCAAAAGATAGACTTCGTTTCCCACAACAGAGACAGATTTGACATTTCCCTGGGTATCGTGGAGCGTCCAGGCCCGCACTTCTTCGATGCGGTATATGGTGACGGTTGCAAATTTTCCATCGTCTCGGACAAGGAACAAAAGACGGTTCAGCGCATCGAAATCCTGATCCACCGGCGTTCCCACCACATGACGTGAAACCAGAGACATGTCCGTTGCCTGGTACGCCTGTTCAACATCCGTGTAAAGAAACTGGCAAAGCTGGCTTCCCGTTCTGGCCACGAACATCGTCGCGCCATCCACTGTGACGGGTGGTATATAGCGATCCGTGCGCGATCCTACCCGCGTCTGGCGGTTTAACTGCACCGTCTGCGGCGTGAGTGGATCTCCCGTAACCATATATTCCGCACCGCTTGTGAAAACCTGTAAATGGCGGCCCGAAAATATTCCGCGGATAGCATTGACCTGATCCGACAACAGGGCGAATTCGATGGATTCATCGTCCAGACCCGTGCCGAGATCAAAGTTGAAAAGATCACCGCTTTTTGAAAACCACAACCGGTTGGGCATATCGCGCGATCCACCGATCACCAGACGGTCCTGATGGAACGCCACGGTGATAGGATAGCCGCGAACGGATGAAAAGGCCTGTTCCTCCCAATCGATCGTCGCCGTTGTACCGGACAAGGTTTGAATCACCGTTGCCGTCGCCACCGTCGGCGATGCGATGGAGGTCACCAGCACTTCTTTCCCGCCGATCCTGTAACGCGTGTTCGCATGACCGGATTCAAAAACGGCGGCCGAGGCCGTCAATGTCACCGTACCGGTGGTTGCGCTCGGCGTCATGGTCACGGCACTGTCCGCAAATTTGTAATAGGGCTGTTGCACGACATTGTTGTTGATAAAAAACGTCCAATCCACCAAAGAGAATGTTCCGCCTGTATTGCGTAACAATTTTTTGGGCGGTACATCGGGATGGACAATCAATAACGTATCCGCGCTCTGCGTCCAGGCGAGTTGCGGGATTTGCGCGGTCGTCCATGGGGCGGATATTGTTTGGATGTTCACCCCACCCGCATAAACGTCGATACGGTTGTTCGTGACAACCAGAAGATAGGTTTGTTCGGTGTTGAATTCAAAGGATAGCAATCGCCCTTCCCCCGCCGCGGTATCGATATAAGAAAGGCCGGATCGGCGCGTAATTCCCCCCGTGGGATAGATAAAGATATTGCGGAGTTTTAATGCACCATTGTCATAGACGCGCAAATCCGGGCGACCCAGAAGATCACGCGTGATTTCACCCGCGGTGAAGTTGGTTTTGGTTTGACGGATTTTGGCCATACCCTACCCCCGCACATCGATCAGTGAAAAGTTTTCAAGCGCGTTCGGCGTATCCTGCTGCGCATCGATTTGCCGTGCGCGGGAAAATTCGATATCCGCCATACGAAGAAGCGAATCCGCCCGCGATGTGCTTTCCGTGACGGGAATACAGAACTCCGCCGCCAGACGGGCGATCATCACCATATCGAAATATGCCGGAAATTCGCTTTCATCGGGACGAAAGATGTAGGTCAGCATGACTTCCTCGGCATCGGTGTGTAGTGCGCCGCGCATGATCCGGTAATTCAAGCCGCGCCCACGCCCGCCGGCCCCGGCGGACAAAGCGCGCAGGAAATCATTGGGAAGCTGGAAGGCGTTCTGGTAATCCGCCAGTGGTGAGGTGGAAAGTTTTGTTAAAGCCACCTGCCCCGAAGCAAAGCTCCAGCCATAGGAAGATAACAGCGCATCGCGTACGGGGCCGTAGAGCGCATTCGCAATTTCGGATTCCGCCGTGCCGTCGGAAAAGGATGTAATGGGGGCCGCGCCGATACGGATCAGCGCGCGGCTGCACAAGGCCACGTCGTTTAATGCCATAAGAAACTCCTGTATATTGATGTAAAGAGTGTCGTCCTGTGCGTCAGCGAAGGATCTCCTGTATTATAAGATTCTTCGGGCTACGCCCTCAGAATGACAAAAAAGAGGTAAAAAAAAGCGGCCCGAAAAGGCCGCCTCGTTCTGTAATATGTTTTTTGTTACGCCGCCATCGGGACGTAACCGCCGAAGCCGCCCATAATCGATGGTTTCGCATGAAGGCGGAAAGCAGAGGTCCCAGCCGCACGACCAAAGTCACGCGCAAAGGACGGAGCCGCATTTGTGTTTGCAGAAAAACCGGAACCAACCACGGCATTGCTGATGGCCAGAAGGTGTTCGTTGCCAAAGACAACAACGCCGGATTCAGAAAACCCGCCGATCCGGGCATCGAAAACACCCTTGTCAATCAAGCTATCGTGCAGTTTTGTCAGCCGTTCTGAATCATCCGACATATTGACCGATGCAGGGTTAACCGCTTCCGGTTTCCCACCATCGAAAGGAACAATATACGCTAGAGCAGCAGACATGATGTGCTGATAACCCTCTGGTTTTTGGTCGTTATTTCTTAATGAAGGATTAATAGCAAATGGGTCGAGAAAAAGGCAAATGGAATCTTACAATTCATTGTTTTTAAACGACATTTTGACCATTGCCGCATTTCAGCCACAACAAACGATTCTTTGGACACACATCCAAAAGGGGCCTTCCCCCGCCCTTTTTAGGGGGCGGGAGAAGGCTTCGCGGATAACGTCAACCGAGGATGCGGACTGAAGGCGAGCATGCCGTCCGGGATGAAAAGACGACAAAGGATACTTGCTCAAAGCCAACTTCACCGGTGATGTGGGAGGGGGTCTTAGGAATAGACCGTCACCGTGACAACGCCGCCGGTATTGCCCGTGACAAGGTAGAGCTTGTTGATGGGCGTTCCGTCGGTATCGACGTTCGCGATAACCAGATCACCAATCCGCATAATGTCGGAAGCATTGTTGAAATACCCCGCAGACGTTACGGAAGAATCGAAGGTTTTATAGTGCCACAGCGTAAAGTTGTTGGCGTAAGCCAGAACGCTGAGATCATTAAGTTTCAAAGCCATGTGTTATCTCCTTTCCTTAATCCGGCGTTTCATCGCAATTGATGACCACAACACCGCCATCGTCGATCATGACGGCACCCTGGCTCATCATATTGTTGACGAAGTGTGCGGCGCGGTCGCCGTGCCAGCTGACATCCGTCTGGACATCGGAACCGGACGCATGGCCCACCGCCGTTTTGTGATAGAAGTAACAGGAACGGATATCGTTCGAATCTTTGGGAAGACCCGAATGCGGCATCCAGATGGTACCGAGCCACATCTTGGCTTGTGTCACCGTGCTGTAGGGAAGATTCGTCGATCCGACATAATCGGCCGATGAAAATTCCGGAATGGCCAGAAGTTCTGTCCATTGTTTCCAGCCGATCACGGCAAAACGGTTTCCGTCATCGGGGATGTCGGATGCACCGAACACTTCGAATGCCAACATGATTTTGGCCTTCGTCAAACCGACGTTGGCATCCGTGATCACGTTGGTGGACGCCGTGGCCAGCGCATTGATGATCAATTCATCCGTTTTGCGGCCCAGCGCGTACGCGCCGGCGGAGGCGATGACCTGTCGTTCCGGGATGTTGACTTTCAATTCCTGTAAACGGTCCACCCAGTCACCCGCATAATAGTCCTGCAGGGTACATTCGACATTGGTGTGGTTAAGATTCATCACGGGCACCATGCCGTGGGTGGATTTGGTTGCTGCCGTCCCCTTGCCCACTTTCTGGAACACCGCCGATGCGCCGTTCACGTTGTTGATGGATCGCACCGTGTTCCGCAATTTGGAACCCTGGCGCTGAAAGGCCTCGTGCACTTCACGTTCGAACTGCTTGATAAAGGCCTGGTCTATGGTTGTTGCCATATTCGATACCTCGATAGGTTATGGTTGATGGAAAAAACCCAAAAGACGCGGGTTGTCGTCCCTGCGTTGGACAGGGAGGCCGCTTGTTCATGCGTCTTGGGGAAAATGGTCTGGGCGATTTCCGTATCGGATATCGTTGTCCGGTATAAAAAACGCCCTGCATTTGCGTTTCGCGAAAACGCAATACGGGCGTTGATAAAAACCAATATAGGATAATTATCCTAACACGTCAAGAAAAAAATGTGGTTAAGACTAAATATTCTTCCTCTTTCTTGCGGGCTTCCTATATATTGTAGTCATAACAAGAACCCGAAACAGGGAGACTGCCAGATCATGAACAACCAAGTCAGCAATGATGCCGGAATTTCGCGCCGCGCCTCCCCGCGGCGGAGCGCGGATAACTGCATCACCGTCATCGATGGGCGGGCCTACCCGGTTTATAACTGGAGCGACGGCGGGCTTTTGATCGGTGCGGATGAACGGTTGTTTTCCGTCGATTCCCCAATCCAGGTCACCATGAAATTCCGCCTGACCGACCGGATTCTGGATGTGCCCACCCGCGGGCGCATCATTCGTAAAGCCCGTGACCGTCTGGCCATCCAGTTCGCCCCGCTGACCAAAGACCTGCAAAAAATGTTCAAGCAGGTGGTGGATGATTACGTCACCCGTGAATTCATGGAATCGCAACTGGTGTAAAAAAATCCCCGCTCTGTTGGCGGGGATTCAATTTTGTTTTTATTTCCGTCCGTACAGTTTCTGGAACCCTTCGGTGACTTTGGCCACGAAGGACGGGTCCTGATCACGCCAGTATTTGGGATCGCGCATCATGGATTGCAATTCCAGTTCGTTTTGCGAGGTGCCTTGCGGGCCGTCCTGATTTTTCTTCAAGACCGGTTCTTCGCCCTTCATCATGCGGTGGAGCGCAAGAACACCTTCATACGACGAGGATAATGTTTCCAGCACGTCGGCGGGCAGCGTTTTTTGACCAAAGGCCAGAAGTTGCCGCGACACTTCGCGCCAGTTGTCTTCACCGCCGAAATGTTGCACCAGTTTTTCTACCTCGCGTTCGGCGTTGTAATCCGCCGCGATTTGAAAGACCAGCGGCACCAGCTTTTCCGCCGCGAGGTCATAGACCACCTGCACCTGGTCATTGGTGAAGCCCTTGGCATGCAGTTTGCGGTTCAAATCCTGATCCACGCCAAAATAGCCGTGATCGCAGTTGATGCAATATTCATCTGGCGATTTCGGCACGCTCGGCGTTTTCGAAAGGCGTTTTTCCAGTTCGTTATAGGATGTCAGCAGGGAATCGATTTGTAATTCCCCGGTGGATGGATCTTTGAACTTATCCGGAATGGTTTGTGTTACGTTCATGTTTTACTCCTTTGATTGTATGGTTAATTGTTTTTGCCGCGGTCGATCATGCGAAGGATAGAGGCAACAAGGCTGCGCTGCCCTTCCATATACCGAAGCTGTTGATCCGATGATTCCGCCGTGCTTGCGCGGTGAAAGGTTATGACCTGAAGCCATGCCAAAACCTTCTTTCCTTCTTCGGTGGAAAAGACTCGGGCAAAGCTGCGTTCGATGTCCTTTTGTTCGAGACGGGAAACGTGCGTTGTGTAAACCATGCGGTCTTCCACATCACGGAACGGTGTGTTTTTTAAAAACATCATGATGCATTTCCGTTCCGTATGATGTCACCGGGAATACCCAGCGTATCCGCCAGATATTTTGCAAGGCGCGGCGTATCGATCAAAGCCGCCGCTTCCCCACCCATCGCCGTTACGGACTGCACCCAGCTTAGGATATTCTGCACACTTTTTGCCGATTGCGCCCTTGCGAGCGGCGATCGGTAATCCAGCGTAACAAAACGGCTATCCAGCGCGATATCCGGTATTTCCCCGCGGCGGCGCAGGATGTTATACGCACGGCGGATCATAGGCGTCAGCAATTCTGTTTGCAGGCGGCCATACGTGGCCCCAAGCAGCAAGGCCATCTCCCCGGACCTTTCTGTGACTTCGGTCGCCGTCATCCGTTTCCCGTCAAGTTGTCCGAGCTTATCGGTCAACAACGCATGGCGGATGCGACCACGCAGATCATCGAGAATCAGTTGCGAGACATCAAACCGACCCGGCATTTCAAGCGGTTTCAACCCTTGCGATCCCACCGCCTTGGGGATAATCGCTCCCGGCACCAGTTCAATGTTGGCGGAGTTCAAGACTCCGTCATCATCTGCCTGCCAGATTCCGGTGACGGCGATGGAGGCGTTTTTGAGGATCAGTTCCACCACCTTGTTCGCGGTTTTGATGTCGGGCAACGCCTTCATCACCGGCGACCTGCCGTACAATTCCCCCGGAGATTTCATCCAGCGAAAAGCAATACAGGGCGATGAGGAAAACCTTCCCGCAGATAATTCCACTGGTTGACCGCGTTCAGTGAGCAGCGCGGCATAATTATAGGCCGTGCCATCGGGCAGGATGGATTCCAGCACTGTAAATCGCGCCTGCGCATCCCGTTCGCCTTCACGCTGCACATCCATCGGGATTTCGGC
This sequence comes from uncultured Micavibrio sp., assembly GCA_964423095.1. Lineage (GTDB taxonomy): Bacteria > Pseudomonadota > Alphaproteobacteria > Micavibrionales > Micavibrionaceae > Micavibrio_A. Next base: position 7,267 of record CAYRDI010000029.1, on the reverse strand, counting down.
GTCCGGATAGCGATCGGTAATTTGCGCCAGTGTGAGTTTTAGCTGACGGAACGAACCATCGAGGAAGCCGGCTTCGCCTTCTTCCAGCAAAACATCCGAAAGCGGAACAGCCGTAAATTTAAAGGCGGAAAAGCTGCCAGGCTCCGATTCTTCAAAATAAAGGGCCGCCGTGCCGCCGACGACAAGATCGAGAAAACATTGGTGCATTTCCACCGTAAAATTCGAGCGATCGAAATGCGCCTGGATAATTTTTGCGGCGTCTTCCAATACGGGCACCAAAGCCTGCGCCTCGCCCGTGTTTAAATCCGGCCCCGGTTTGAACCCGAACCATTGCGTCCATGGCGGCGTCAGATGGCCCAGAAGACTGGCCGCCAGTTGATCCACCGCATCCAGCGCGGTCCCGTCATACAAACGGTCTGTGCGAATGCGCCCGGCCTGAGAAATGCGCGTAAAATCCCCGCGTTGCGGGAGCGCGTAATCATAGCATTCCTGCCATGTGCTTTCCCATGAAGACCGTCGCTGTTTGGCCTGATCGTACCGGCGCATCAGGGACGAAAAATCCTTTGGTGCCTGATCGGGCACCGTCAATGTTGCAATATTGTCCATAGATTATTCCCCCAGCAGCGTTTTTTTGGCAGGCGTGGAATCGTTTTGCGACAAGACGCCGCGAAAACCGGTCAGGATAGTGCCCAGACGCGAACGTGTGCGCGAGAGCAGACTTTTCTCCCGCTGCGCTTCGGGCGTCAACGGCGTATCCGTATCCTGCGATGTCGATGAGGATGACGATGTGGTTGTCGTCGTCGTGGCCGGTGTGCTTATATATTGCGGCACATAAACCACTTGTTGTTGCGGCGCTTTCGGGCGGCCTGTGATATCACCCATAATGATACTCCTTGTTTCTAGTTAGCAAAAGTCAGGTGGCGATAGAGTTGCCACGGCGTAAAGATGGCGCGTTTGTGAATGCCGAGCACGCGTTTGACCGCTTCGACGCAAGTAAACAGCATAAACGGTGCGGCTTTTGTCACATCGCGGCGTAACGGGGCCTTCACCACGCGGTTTCCGCGGGCGGCCAGCCATGCCGGAAGATCGAAATCGCTCGGCACATGATGATGCACGGAAATTTCCGTGACATGGCTGAGCGGATCCACGCTGGTCCAGCGTTCACCGTCATGGAGTAGCACATAACAATGCCGGAACCCCGGTTTCAAAAACCGCAGCCATGAAATTTCCGTCTGGCCGCTGAATACGACCCATGCATTCTGGCCTTCGGCCAGTGTCGATAACAATCCGCTCATAGGTTTAGTCCTCCTTCATAGATGATTGCCGTGTGGGCCCAGTAACGGCCCGGTTGGGGTAGTGATAACTTTGGGCGCACGATTCCCTTGCGCACCAGAACGGGTTCGAGCCGTTCCAACGCCTCTTTCCAGAGAGAAAAGGCCCGCACCTCTTTCGTGCGGCGGGGATCGGGGGAAATTTGACGCTTGCCGTAGTGACGCAAAACCAGAAGATGATCCATCACCAGACGGCGGTGACGATAAAGCCGGTCCACGCACATTAATATGTCGCCGGGGTCGCACGGACGCAGAGTCTGTGACAGGCCGGCCGTAAACCGCGCACCGTCATTCCGCGCCTCTTGCGCCTGAATGAACCAGAACCAGGCCTCTTCCGCATTGTCGAACGGGGTGGCTTTGCTGTCTGGTTGATTTCTGGGTGTAAAACGGTCGCGGGGCATAGCGTCTTTTGGTCTTTCTTTGTTGGTTGGGCTGGGAAAGGACGCTGGGGTGAAGATGCGCCCTTGACACAGATGTTCTCTTTATGTTCTTATTTGTGCCAGAGACGTTCTCGTAAGTCAAGTCTTTTTTATGATTATTTTCCTATTTACATTCGTGCGTAGGAATTTTAACCTAACCCTATGCTGACACACGAAAATATCTGGTTCGCCATCGACCGCCTCGCCGCCGCCTTCGGGTACAGTGCTTCTGGACTAGCCAAGCAGGCGGGGCTCGACGCCACATCTTTCAACAAAAGCAAAAGGTTTAGCGGTGATGGAAAACCCCGCTGGCCATCCACCGAAAGCATTTCCCGCATTCTTGCCGCCACGGGCGCAACGATGTCGGATTTTCTTGCGCTGATGGACGAAAAGGCCGAAATCGACACATCCCCCGCCCACACAGGTTTTATCCCCCTGATTGGTTTTGCGCAGGCTGGGGCAAAAGGATTCTTTGATGAAGACGGCTATCCCGCTGGCGATGCATGGGACGAGGTCAAATTCCCCGATGCGGATTTACGCGGCGGTGCGGGCACCTATGCGCTCGAAATCAGCGGCGATTCCATGGAACCGCTGTACCGGAAAGGCGATGTTCTTGTTGTTTCGCGCGATGCCGCCGTCCGGCGCGGCGACCGGGTGGTCGTGCGCACGATCAAGGGCGAAGTAATGGCCAAGGAACTGGCCCGCAAGACCGCGACAAAGATTGAATTGAAATCCTTTAACCCCGATCATCCGGACCGGACGCTCGCAGCCAAGGACATATCCTGGATTTCCCGCATTTTGTGGGTCAGCCAGTAACAAATAAGCCATACGGGGCTTGTAGTTTTGTGCCAGATTTGAAAAGATCGGCCCATCATCAAAGGAAGAGACAATGACAAAAGACGACATGGCCGCAAAGGCCGCCAAAATCCTGCTGGATACGAAATCCATCCTGTTCAATCCGGAAAAACCGTTCGTGTTCACATCGGGCCGGCTTTCCCCCGTCTATACCGACATGCGCCGGATGATTTCCTTTCCCAAGGAGCGCGGCATCCTGATGGATATGGCGGCGGACATGCTCAAAGACCTGAAGCTTGATTACGTCGCGGGCGGTGAAACGGCAGGCATCCCCTACGCCGCCTTTATCGCAGAACGCCTGAACATCCCCATGCTCTATGTCCGTAAAAAGCCAAAAGGTTTTGGACGCATGGCGCAAATCGAAGGTTACATGGATGAAGACGGCAAGCGCGTTGCGCTGGTCGAAGATTTGCAAACCGACGGCGGATCGAAAAAAGTTTTTGTCGATGCGCTGCGCAATGCCGGCGCGGTGGTCGAACATGCGTTCGTGGTTTTCCATTACGGGAATTTTCCGCAAAGCTATCAAAACATGAAAGACTGGGGCCTCACGCTTCACGCCATCACCACATGGGCTGATGTTTTGAAAGTGGCGCGGTCGGAAAAATATTTTGATGAAGAAACACTGAAATCGGTCGAGTTCTTTTTGAAAAACCCCGATGAGTGGGGAAAACAGAACGAACATAAACGCCCCAAACAGGCATAGCCTCCTCATGAAAATCCATTTCTACGCGGCCGATACGGACAAAGCGCAAGAAGCCCTCAAAGCCCTCACCGCACGCTATGGCCAGTGCGCGGAAAAAGAATGCGATTACGTCGTGGTTCTTGGCGGCGATGGCACCATGCTGGAAGCACTGCACGAATACGGCAATTCCAACAATCCTGTCTATGGCGTGAATTACGGTTCCGTCGGGTTTTTGATGAATCCGAACAAGTTCGACGACCTGCCTGCCAAATTGAAAAAGGCCAGCGCGGTAGATGTTTATCCATTGTCGATGAAGGCCACAGACCTGCACGGCAAAACACATGAAGCCCTCGCCTTCAACGAAGTCTCCTTAATCCGCGAAACACGGCAGGCGGCGAGTTTGCGCATTTCCGTGGATGATATCGTACGCATTCCCGAATTGGTGTGTGATGGCATTCTGGTTTCCACACCGGTGGGCAGCACGGCGTATAATCTGTCCGCGCACGGCCCTATTCTGCCGCTATCATCCAATATCCTGGCGTTGACACCTATTAGCGCGTTCCGCCCCCGCCGTTGGCGCGGTGCGTTGATCCCATCCAATTTGAAAATCCGCATCGATGCGCTGGACATCAACAAACGTCCCGTCAGCGTCACCGCCGATTCCAATGAAATCCGCGATGTGGTGAGCGTTGAAATCGCGCAATCCGGTGATGTCTCGCGCACATTGTTGTTCGACCCCGACCATCATCTGGAAGAACGGATTTTAAAGGAACAGTTTCTGTCCTGATACGTCTGGAGCTTAAACGCCGCGCGGGTTTTTGGGCGGCGTTTTTTTCACCGCGCGCAGGCGGCGTTCACGGGCCAGTTCGTTTTCGATGTCTTCCAACCCTTCGGCCAGTTTTTCATCGAACGCGCCATCCGACATCAATCCCCCTTGCGGAATCAGGCCCAGTCGGCGGGCGATTTCCTGATACCCTTCGACGACATTCCCCAGATCCTGACGGAAACGGTCCTTGTCCAGCTTTTCGCCCGTCTTGGCATCCCACAGGCGGCAATTGTCGGGCGAGATTTCATCGGCAAGAATGATATAGAGCTCATCATATTCGCCCCACAGGCGGCCGAATTCGAGTTTGAAATCCACAAGGCGCAAACCGATCCCGGCAAACAGACCGTTCAGATAGTCATTCACGCGATAGGCCTGACCGATCATTTCTTCGAGTTCGTATGGATCCGCCCACCCGAACGTAAAGATATGATGTTCGTTGACCAGGGGATCGCCGAGTTCGTCTTTTTTGTAATAAAACTCGATGATCGGGTTGGGAAGGATCGTCCCCTCCTTCACGCCCAGACGTTTGGCCAGCGACCCTGCGGCGATGTTACGCACAACCACTTCCAGCGGAATGACCTCTACCTGACGGATCAGTTGTTCGCGCATATTCAATGACCGCAGGAAATGGGTCGGCACGCCGATCCCTTCCAATTTCGTCATGATATGGGCGGAAATCCGGTTGTTCAGGACACCTTTTCCGGAAATCACGGCCTTCTTGGCCCCATTCAATGCGGTCGCGTCATCCTTGAAGTACTGGATGAAAGTGCCGGGTTCGGTGCCTTCATATATGATCTTGGCTTTACCTTCGTAAATGACCTTGCGGCGGTTGCCGAATAGACCTGCCATACGTTTTCCCTTTGTGAATGTCCCTTCATATAACAATGGATTTCAAAATGATCAAATGGTAGTAGTTTTTGAAACCGACCAAGACTTAACCAGAGGAATATGACATGAACGACATGAACGACCGCGAACAGGCCTTTGAAAAAAAATACGCACTGGATCAAGAGGTTATGTTCAAGATCGAGGCCCGTGCCTGTAAGCTGTTCGGGCTGTGGGTTGCCTCTGAAATCGGGCTCGCGGGCGATGCCGCCAAAAACCTGGCCGCCGCCGCCGTTTCCGCCAATCTGGACGAGCCGGGGTTCGAGGATGTCAAACGGGCGCTCCGCCCCATTATTGCGGACAATGGCAAAGAAATCAGCAACCACATCATGGACGCCAAGCTCGCCCATTTTATGGAAGAAGCCAAGACGCAGATATTAAGTGAACAAAAATAGAAAACTGATTGATTTAAAAAGATTAAGAGCCCCTGTGGGGCTCTTTTGTTTCAAAGTCGGTTATCCTCTGGTTCAACTCGCACGATATGGCTGCGTTAAGGATTTATTCATCCTTGTTCTTTAAACACAATCCAAACGGACAGCTTCACCGTATCGCAAAGCCCCTTTTCGGGCAAGGATATTCCGTTCCTTGAAACGCGGTTCGCTTTGTCCTAAATTAGAAACAACACAAAGAAGAATTTTGAACAGGGTAATCCCATGGCCATGGACGCACAAACAATTGCCGACCTGATCGTCGCCGGAATACCGGGCGCGGATGTCAGGATCGAAGATTTGCGCGGCGATGGCGAACATTATGCCGCACACATCGTTTCGGCATCCTTTGCGGGATTATCCCGCGTTCAACAACACCAAATGGTTTACAAAGCCCTGCAAGGAAAGGTGGGCGGCGAGTTACACGCGCTGGCGATCCACACCTCCGTGCCGGCATAAAGGAGTATGAGAGAAATGGAAAATATCGTTTTTGACCGCATTAAAAAAGACATCGAAAACAACGATGTGGTTTTGTACATGAAGGGAACGTCCGCTTTTCCGCAATGCGGGTTTTCAGCAGCGGTCGTTCAGGTACTCTCGCAACTCGGCGTAGCATTTAAAGACATCAACGTACTTGAGGACGATGTGATCCGTCAGGGAATCAAGGATTTCACAAATTGGCCGACAATCCCCCAGCTTTATATCAAGGGTGAATTCGTCGGCGGGTGCGATATTGTCCGTGAAATGTTCATGAGCGGTGAATTGCAGGATCTTTTGAAAGATAAGGGCATCGCGTTTAAAGCCAACGCCGCATAATTGCCCTACATACGCGGCAACTTTGCGTCCTTGTAAACGCTGCAGGACATCATCAATCCAAAACCGATCAACACGGTCATCATCGCCGTGCCACCATAAGACAGCATGGGAAACGGCACGCCCACGACCGGAATCAGCCCCATCACCATCGCGACATTGACAAAAACATAGATTGAAAAATTTACCATCAATCCGAATGACAACAACCGCCCGAACGAATGACGGCACCGCATGGCAATCCACCCGCCATAGGCGAGGATAAGACCCACCAGGATCAGAACGAAAATACCGCCGAAGAATCCCCACTCTTCCACCCACAGGGTGAAAATAAAATCCGTTTGTTTTTCGGGTAAAAAGTTCAGGTGGCTTTGCGTTCCTCTTAAAAATCCTTTTCCTTCGAGCCCGCCGGAACCCAGCGCGATTTTGGATTGCGTAATGTGGTACCCCGCGCCCAAAGGATCGCGTTCCGGATCAAGAAATGTCAAAACCCTTTTTTTCTGGTAATCATGCAAGAGCAACCAGGCCATGGGGGCGGCGGCCGCCGCTGCCGCGCCACCCGCAATAAAAATCCATAGCGGCGCACCGGCCAGAAAGAACATGGCAATCCCCACCATCACAATAACACCGGATGTTCCCAAATCCGGCTGCGTCGCCACCAACAAAAACGGGCCGATCAAAAATGCCGCGCCGATCAAAAGCACGCGGACATTTTTCATGTCTTCTCGTGTCATGGAATGAAAATATTTGGCCAGTGCCAGCACAACGCCGATTTTCATCAGCTCCGATGGCTGGATCTGGATAAAGCCGATCTTGATCCACCGCTGCGCTCCCATCCCGATATGCCCCGTAATATCCACCACCAGCAAAAGAAAAAGACAGGTGAAATAAAACGGATAGGCCATGCGGTACCAGAAACGCACATCGACCATGGCAATCCCGATCATTCCACACAAAAACACGCAAAAGCGCGTCATTTGCCGCGATGCCCATGGATCAAAGCTCCCCCCTGCCGCAGAGTACAGGGC
>CAYRDI010000028.1:0-26410 GCA_964423095.1 uncultured Micavibrio sp. | reverse complement strand
GAACAATGGGTTCCCGTGTACCGCGAAGTGGACAAGGTTACGCGCCGCATTCCCTTGAACGGTTTGCCGCAAGGTGTGAATCTGCGGGGTGGCAAAGTGGTTCTGGAACTTTCGCAAGAAGGGCGTAAAAACGCCGATGGTTCCAGCGTGGTGGAAACCAAGGAAGTCGAATTCTAGACACCGTTTTTCCTGAACAGGACAAAGAAGGACTGCCTGTCGTGGGGTTCAAGCTCGGTAATCTCCCTATTGATGAACCTGTTTTTCTTGCCCCCATGTCTGGCGTAACAGATTTGCCATTTCGGCGTCTTGTCCGTAAATTCGGGGCGGGCCTTGTTTTTTCTGAAATGATCGCCAGCCGCCCGATGGTCGAAGAATACCGCCGCAATCCATCGGCGGTGGATTTAAATCATGCCGATGAATTTCCCGTGGCCGTGCAACTGGCGGGGTGTGAACCGGATCTGATGGCCGAAGCCGCCAAAATCCATGCGGGCCGCGGGGCAGCGATTATCGACATTAATTTCGGCTGTCCGGTTAAGAAGGTCGTTAAAAACTATGCGGGCTCTGCCTTAATGCGCGACGAACCGCTGGCGTTGCGTATCATGGAAGAAACGGTGCGTGCCGTCGATGTTCCCGTCACGGTCAAAATGCGTCTTGGCTGGGATCGTGAATCCATCAATGCGCCCGCGCTCGCGCGTATGGCACAGGACGCGGGTGTGCGCATGATCACTGTCCATGGCCGCACGCGGGAACAACTATACAACGGGGCGGCGGACTGGGATGCGGTGGCCGCCGTCAAGGGCGCGGTTTCCATTCCCGTGATCGTGAACGGCGATATTGAATCTCCACAGGCTGCAAGGCAGGCATTGCAAAAATCGGGGGCGGACGGCGTTATGGTGGGGCGTGGTGTTTATGGACGTCCATGGCTCGTGCGTGACATCATGGATGCGTTTGCGGGCCGCCCGGTTTTCGCTCCGCCATCCGGAGAATCTCTCCTGAAAATCATTCTGGATCATTACGATTCCATGCTGGATTATTATCCCGTGCCAAAGGCCGTCGGCATTGCCCGTAAACATATCGGGTGGTATTGCGATGGGCTGGATGGGGCGGATACATTGTGTGCGGCCATCAACGGCATGGATGATCCGAAAACCGTCAAGGCCGCGCTAGGGGCGTTTTTTTCGTCCAGCGATGATGCGGTTATGCCGACGGCGGCGCGGGCGGGCTAAGCTCGATCCAGCTTGAAATTTCGGCAAGCAGTTCGGGAATTTTGAATGGTTTGCTGATATAACCGTTCATCCCTATTTTCATGCAATAATCCTTGTCTTCGGGCATGGCATTGGCGGTCAGAGCGATGATGGGGACATTCTTTGCCCGTGCCTCGTCCATTTTGCGGATTTCGATGGTGGCGTCATAACCGCTCATCTCCGGCATGTTGCAATCCATCAGGATCAGATCGAATTTTTCATCCGCAATCTTTTCGATCGCCTCGCGCCCTGTGCCCACACAGGTGCAATCGTTCAATCCCTGGCTTTCCAGCAATTTGATCATGAAAACACGATTGACCTCGTTATCTTCGGCCAAAAGAATGCGGGCATCATGCGCCGGAATGGTATGGGATAAATGCTTTTCCCATGTTTTGTGCATGATCTTTTCGCTGCGTTTTGCATGTTCTTCGTTCGAAAGGACGAATGGCATTTCAAAATGGAAATTCGATCCTTTGCCGATTTCGCTTTTGACGCCGATCTTGCCGCCCATCATCTCGATCAATTCCTTTGTAATGGTCAAACCCAGCCCCGTACCGCCGTAACGGCGGGTGGTGGATGTGTCGGCTTGCGTAAATTTTTCAAAAACCTTGTCCTGTTTTTCCGGTGAGATGCCGATTCCGGTGTCGATGACTTCGCAATAAAAACGGACATGGTTGTACCGGATGGATTCAAACCGCGTCTTTACGGTGATGCTTCCCTTGTCTGTGTAACGAATGGCATTGCTGACCAGATTGATAATGATGCGCTCAAACCGCAATGGATCTCCTACTACGAAATGATGATTGTCCTCGATGTCGGTTAAAAGGGTTAGACCTTTTTGTGAGGCAAGGGTTTTTAATCCATCTGCTGTATGAACGATCTTTTCGTTGATGTTGAACGCAATGCTTTCCAGACGCATTTCTCCGGCCTCTATTTTGGTGAGATCCAGGATGTCATTCACAATATCCAGCAACGTCTGTGAAGAACGGTGGATCAGAGAAAAAGATTCTTCGAGCGCCGGGGGAAGGCTTTGCTGCCGTACGATCTGCGTCATGCCGATGATGATGTTGAGCGGTGTACGCAATTCATGACTCATATTCGCCAGGAATTCGGCTTTCGCATGACCGGCTTTGACGGCATTTTCCTTGGCAATTTTTAACGCGTTATAGGTTTTTGAAAGACCGATAATCATTCTGTTAAAGCTATGCGACAGCGCGCCGATTTCGTTCTTTCGGGTCAGTTCCGGATCGCGGATCGGTTTCATGCTTTCGCCCAATTGTTCGATGGCACTCTGGATATGCAAAAGCGGGTTCACGATAATCCGCAAAGAAATGTAAAATGCCCCCAAAACGGCAAGCGTTATAAATGAAAACAACCATATTTTTTCTTCGATGGATTCGGTAATCTCGAGTTCTATTCCGCCTTTGCTGACGCAGATTTCAAGTGTTCCGACGCGGCTTCCGGCATTTCCCGGGTTGTTGGGGTTTATAAAATTGATGCTTTCACTGTGAACATATTGATCTTCGGCCAAAGAAGTTGGAAACCCTGCATCCGAAAAGATATTTTTGTTTTCATCCAGAACACGAACACCGCAAAAATTTTGTGTGCCTTTTATGGCATTCAATTGCTGAACGATCTGCGCATGGTCGATATTCCACATGGGAAGGGCAAGCGCCTGTGTACTGATCCTTGCCACATAGCGGGTCTGAGAATCCAGATCGCTGATTTTTCCTTCCCTCAACGATACGATGCTTGACCAACCGGTCAGAACCATAATCAAGGCAAGCATAATCAAAACGCAAAACATGCTCCGGTAAACGAGGGAGGCATGCCACGGTATTTTAAATTCCATGCCGCGCTTCATCGGGTTTTTTCTCCCGTGAAATCGTCTATGCCATATTTCGTCAGGATCGTTTTCATCTCGCCGCTGTGCATCATGGCTTTTGTTTCATCGGATAAAATCCGTGCGTACGCCGCGGATTTCGGGTTGTGCGGGGAAAAGGCAATAAAAATAATGCCGTTCCCATCATCCTGATCGGGCAAGGTTCCGGCATCGCGTAACGTATCGCGAATACTGTCATAGTCCTTGTGGGATAACGTATACGCCATAACCTGCCGGTCTTCGACATAGGTGTTGATGCGACCGGCCAGCAACTTTTTAATGTTGTTTTGAATGGCACTTTCACCGGAAAGAATCTGGACGCGTCCGGATTGTTCATTCTCTGTTGAAATATAATCGTCGAGCGCAACGCTATAGGAATAATCGTTGATTGCGCCGAGCGTGCGGGTCTTCAGGGAATCTATATTGCGAAATTGCCATGGGTCGTCCTTTTTCACGTAAAAGGAAAAACGGCATAATCCTTGCGGGGTTTCCGGGTAAATGAAATCCGGAGCATCGTTGTAATAGGCACCGATGATGGCGGTATACTTGTTGTCACGGGTGTCTTCGATGGCGCGCGCCCACGGCAGCGTGATGTATTTGACCGAGATACCGTGGCGGGCAAAGGCGGCGGTGGCGATTTCTACCATATAACCGGGCTTTTCCGAATTTGGCGCACAATTATACGGGCACCATTCATCGGCGACGAGCGTGATCGTTTCCTGATCCGCACGGGCAGGGCAGGCCGCGCACAGACACAGCAGTACGAGGATGGAAAAAGATTTTTTCATGACCCTTTTTTATGCGCTCCGGAGCCAGTGGGTTTGGTTGCGGTTTCTTCTGGGCAGAAGCCCCCACCTTTATGCTATGGCAAAGGGCTCAAAAATTGGTTAATAGATTGAAAAAACGCGTCTTTTGTCGTCAAAAGGCGATCAAAAATATCCTTTTATTTCAATGGCATAAAAAAGCCCGCCATCGGGCGGGCTTTTATCGGATGTGCCGCAAGCAAAAAGGGGGTCAGCTATTCCCGACGCTCTTTTTTTTCAGCTTTTTTTGCGCCTCTTCCAGCGCATTGCTGATTTCTTTCTGGCGGCCCTTGTCGGCCGTGATGCGATAGCCGCGAACCGGGGCGGCCATAGCTTTTTGTAGATAGGGCACGGACTCGTCCGCGCGGCCATCATCCAAAAGGAACGCACCGTACCAGTAATTGGTATCCATACCATCGGGATATTGGCGCAAGGCTTCCTTCAGATAATATTCCGCTTTTTTGTCGCTGCCGAAACTGATCGGCCATCCGGGCACTTTAAAATAAAGTGCGCCGAGCGTCATCTGTGCATAACCGTTCATGGCGCTGGGGTTGGTTTTGATGGCTTCTTCCAACAAGGCTTTGGCTTCATCCACTTTGGGAAGGGCGGTAACGCTGGCCATGGAATCGGCATAACCGGCCAGAACGATCGCATCCCAGATTTTTGCCTCCGCGCTTTGTGGATATTCCGCGATCACTTTTTTTGCGCGCTGATCGAGTGCCAGATAACCTTTGAGCTTTTCCTGCTTCATCGGTTCGATATATTTGAGCCGCGCCCATTCGCTTTCGATGATGTTGAGTTCGTCTTTCAAAGACGTCTTGGCATACGTTGGTGCGGGAATGGCAATCATGGCAATCGCCAGAAGAAAGAAGGAAAAGATCACGTTTTTCATGCAAAACTCCTTTTGCGGATGCGGTGACGGATAGGTGTCATGATCTTGGCGGCGTTCCGGGTGGAAGTCCAGCGCAATCACGAAATGCTTGTGACGGCGGCCCACCAGTTTGGGTGGTCTTTGCGTATGTTTTCAAGGGCGGTTTGTGCGGCGGTGGCGGCGTCAAACAGCCCGAAAACGGCGGCTCCACTGCCGCTCATGCGGGCGATGCGGCATCCTTCTTGTGCTTCGAGTGCATTTTGGGCGGTGCGGATGACAGGGGAAAGCGTTTGTGCGGCTTCGGACAGATCGTTCCGGGTGCGTTGCAAAAATGCGATCAAGCCATCCGGCGCGGCAAGGTTGTCCGGCAAGGGGGCCGCGTTGGAAAACGCCCCCGTCCGGTGGGCAAAAACATCGCGGGTGGATGAATGCGCATCCGGACAAACCAAAAGCATGGGAAAATGGGGGAGCGCGGGCGCAGGAAAAATCTGTTCCCCCACGCCGCAAAAACGCGCGGGCCTTGCGTAAAAACAGACCGGCACGTCGGCACCCAGCGATAATAGAAAATCCTGTAACTCTGCGTCTTCGGGTTTTACCTTCCACAAATCCATCAATCCGTGCACCGTGGCGGCGGCATCGGCGGACCCGCCGCCAAGGCCCGCACCGGCCGGAATGTTTTTTTCGATGGTGATGGCCACGCGCGGGTCTTTTTCCACCAAAGCCGAAAAACCGTGTGCCGCCTTAAAGACGATATTGTCTTCGGCGCGCATGCCACCAAGATGAATTGCAAACGGGCCTGTAATCGACAATGAAAATGTATCTGCGGGCTCGATGACAATGGCGTCCGCGACATCGGATGTGAAGACGACGAGCGAGTCTAGAAGATGGTATCCGTCCTCACGCTTTCCCGTGACATGCAAGGACAGGTTGATTTTGGCGGGGGCCTTGAAAACGGGCATGTCTATTGCGGTTTGACCGCGTCATCGCCGCCGGCGCGGGATTTTGCTTCTTGCACCGGTGCTTTCTTTTCGATGGTTAGGCCATCCGCAATCTTTGCCAGAAGCGGCGCCTTTTCCGCATCGTTTTTGGTGTGGTTCAACGCACGTTCCCACTGGAAACGGGCTTCTTGTTTGCGTCCGACCTGCCAGTACGCATCGCCCAGATGATCGTTGATCGTGGAATCATAAGGGACAAGTTCGACAGCCTTTTCCAGTTCGGCGGCAGCCTGCGCGTAATCGCCGGTCTTGTAATAAACCCAGCCAAGGGAATCGAGAATGTATCCATCATCGGGTTTGATCGTGGCCGCCTTTTCGATCAGCTCTTTGGCCTTGTCCAGCTTGATCCCCTGATCGGCCCAGGTATAGCCCAGATAATTGAGGAGATAGGGGTGGTTCGGCTGGAATTCCAGCGCGGCTTCCAGATCGGCTTCGGCTTTTTTCGTCTGGCCGTCGCGCTCGTAACTCATGCCGCGGGCATAAAGGATGTTCCAGTCATCGGATGAAACCTTGCCGCCCAGCGCATCGATCGCGCGGTCATACGCCTTGATGGATTCTGCAAATTTATCGGCGCGGCGATACGCATCGCCGATCTGCACCAGATAATCAATATCCTTTTCTTGCGCGTATTTCTTTTCGAGGAATGCGATGGATTCATCCAGCTTTCCGCTGTTTTCCAAAAGCTCGGCGGCACTGCGTTGCGCTTCGGGGTATCCCGGGGATCCGGGCTTCACGGCTTGGTACAATGCCACCGCATCGTCCGTGTGGCCGGCCTTCATCATCGTGCTGGCCAGCAACATTTTGGCATCTTCCTTGGACGGATCCAGATATTGCGAAAGCTGTAGGAACACCAGTGCGGAATCATCGCTCTGGTCCTGATACAAAATGCGCGCGATGTTATAAAACGCTTCGGCCGCGCCTTCTTCGGGGGTTTTGATCCGGCTGCTGGCGGCTTTTTCGGGATGTTCCTTCTTCTCTGCGATGAATTTATCACGGGACGAATAAATGCCTTCCTGTGCGCTTTGCTGGATCAGGGTGTCGTAAATCTTGTCGGCCAGTTTTTCGTCGCCCTGGCGTGCGTAAACATCGCCCATCATTTCCAGGATATGACGGTCTGCGCCGCCGCCTGTGACCACGTTGACGAAATATTTGTCGGGGTCTTTAACCTTGCCCAGATAATCGGCGATCAACAATGCATGATACGCGTGCAAAGGCCCGCCCGCGATCAACCCGTCCTCATCGAACTTGTTTTTGGTGGCATCGTTCCATGCGCTCAAAATCGGGCGCACGAAATCGGCAATCCCGTTTTCGGGCATTTTGGACAATGTGTGGGTGGAATCCGTATATTGCTGGTGCACCATTTCATCGACGCCGGTGAACAAAAGGGCCAGAAGGTTTTTGTTGTCTACGTCCAGAACTTTGCGGGACAACGCGATGGCGCGGGAATAATCGCCGGCCTCCATGGCCAGAACCATGGCACGTTGCTGTAGTTCGATGTTTTTAGGGTCGAGCGCGATCAGCTTGTCCATATACAGGCTGGCGGTTTTCCAATCCTGCCGGTATTGCGCGAATTGCCCGGCCAGATAATCGCCCGCCAGCGTTTCGGAGCTGTAGCCGGGCACATCGATGCTCAAAGCCTGTAATTTCGGTTCATCCTTTTTCTTCAGCCAGTCGAGCCAGCTCGTCTTTTCGCCGCCCTTGTCGTCACAGGCGGTCAGGAACGCGAGGGCGCTGAGTGTCAAAAGGAATCCGGTTCTGGTTCTGTTTTTCATACGGGCCATAGACTCATTCTATCACATATTGGGGTAATTGGGGCCACCGCCGCCTTGCGGGACGGTCCAGTCGATATTCTGGCTGGGGTCTTTAATATCGCACGTTTTACAATGCACACAATTCTGGGCGTTGATCACGAACTTTTTTTGGCCCGCCTCCTCGACCACCTCGTACACGGCGGCGGGGCAATATCGCTGGGCGGGTTCGGCGTATTCGGGAAGATTGACCATAATCGGGACGTTCGGGTCTTTGAGCTTCAGGTGACAGGGCTGGTCCTCTTCATGGTTGGTGTTCGATAACTGGACGGAGGTCAACCGGTCGAAGGTCAGAATGCCATCGGCTTTCGGGTATTCTATTTTTGGCGCGTCCTTCGCCTTTTCCAACTGTGCATGGTCGGCATGGTTTTTGAGCGTGTAGGGAAGCCGCCACCCGCCGATCGTCTGGAACGCGGCATGGATCATCCCGGCCCACAATCCCCAATGGAATCCGGGGCGGATGTTGCGCACCTTGTACAACTCGTCATGCACCCAGGATGTTTTGAATGCTTGTGCATATCCAACACATTCACGACTGGCCGCATCGACCTGTAAAAATTTGGAAATTTCTTCGGCGGCGATCATGCCGGATTTCATCGCACAATGGTTCCCCTTGATCTTGGGGACGTTCAAAAATCCGGCCGTATCGCCGATCAGCACGCCGCCCGGAAAGGTGAGCTTGGGCAAGGACTGATACCCGCCTTCGACCAGCGCGCGCGCGCCATAAGCCACGCGCCGCCCGCCTTCCAGATATTTTTTAACCGCCGGATGGGTTTTGAACCGTTGCATTTCCTCGAACGGGGAAAGGTAGGGGTTCTTGTAATCCAACCCGACAACAAACCCGATCGATACCAGATTGCCGCCTGCGTGATACATCCACGATCCGCCATAGGTTTTACAATCCATAGGCCAGCCGACGGTGTGAACGACCAAGCCTTCTTTGTGTTTTTCGGGAGCTATTTCCCACAACTCCTTGATCCCCAAACCATAAGTCTGCGGATCGGAGTCTTTGTCGAGCGCGAATTTTTTGGTAAGCGTTTTGGTGAGCGATCCGCGGCAACCTTCTGCAAACACACATTGTTTGGCGTGGATTTCAACGCCGGGCGTGAAATCCGCTCGCCGCTCGCCGTCTTTGCCCACGCCCATATCGCCGGTGGCCACGCCGATGACCTCGCCAATTTCGTTATAAAGAACTTCGGCCGCCGCAAAACCCGGAAAAATTTCAAGGCCCAGCTCTTCCGCCTGTCCCGCCAGCCAGCGGCCAAGCTCGCCAAGCGAAATAATGTAATTGCCGTGATTGTTCATTTGCGGCGGGTTGGGCAGGGGGATCGCGCCGGTTTTGGTGAGATACAGAAAATGGTCTTCGCATGCTTTGGTGTGGAGCGGCGCACCCTTTTCTTTCCAGTCGGGGATCAATTCATCCAGCGCGCGGGTTTCAAACACCGCACCGGAGAGCAGATGCGCACCGATTTCCGATCCTTTTTCCAAAAGGCAGACGGACAGATCGGGGTTCAACTGCTTCAAACGGATGCCACAGGCGAGGCCGGAGGGGCCGCCGCCCACGATCACGACATCATATTCCATCACATCACGGTCGGCGCGGATCGGGGTGGACATATGTCAAAGGCTCCTTGTCATGATGAATGGTACAGGATAAAGCTAAAAGAACACTTATATATAAGTAGCACCTCAACCCCCTAAGGCCAATGACCGCACCTGCGAAAAATCCCCTGCTTTCTGCCCTGCAATGGCATATCGACGCCGGTGCGGACGAGGCGTTGCAGGATACCCCCAACGACCGGACGGCGGCGGCGCGTAAAATTCTGGAATCGGGGCCCGTCGAAATAGCACCACAAACAATTCCGAACCGTATCGAAAATGTAACGCAACTGGCGGGAACTGCGGAGTCTGCGCTGGCGGCGGCCGCGGCGGCGCGGGCCAGCCATACGCTCGAAGAACTTCAGGCTGCGATTGCTTCCTTCGACGGGCTCGCCATCAAAAAGACCGCCATGAACATGGTCTTTGCCGACGGCAACCCCAAGGCGCGGGTGATGTTGGTGGGGGAAGCACCGGGCGCGGATGAAGACCGGCAGGGAAAACCCTTTGTCGGGGTGAGCGGGCAGTTGCTGGACCGTATCCTCGCCTGTATCGGACTTTCCAGAACGGAGGAGGACCCACAAAAAGCGGTGTATATCTCCAATGTCCTGAACTGGCGTCCGCCCGGAAACCGGACTCCGTCACCCGCCGAAATCGATATGTCGCTCCCTTTCATCGAACGGCATATCGCGCTCGTGAATCCCGATGTGCTGATTTTGTGCGGCGGGGTTTCGGCGAAAGGGTTGCTGGGCAGCGGTGATGCCATTTCAAAACTGCGTGGCCGCTTCCATGACTATAAGCCAATGACGGACGGTATTTCTGCGCACACTTCCCCGGTGCCAGCGATTGCCACCTACCATCCGGCGTATCTTTTGCGCACGCCCTCGCAAAAGAAACTGGTGTGGGCGGATATGTTAATGCTCCGGGCGCGGCTGGAACCAAGACCCTGATAGGGGCGTTGTTAGGCCATTGAAATCCGGCGATTTAATTGGTTTATTTTGTTTAAATTTTGCGTTAACCATTTGAATTCATTCAAAATAGTTGGATGGAGTTGACGCTTTGCAAAAAACCGCCTAATAACTCGCCCCTGTATCTGAACATAGAGTTATTGATGTCTCGATTACGGGGATTTGCAGCCGCGGGCCTGCCTATCCTGAAAACAAAACCCGCTTTTGCAATACAGATAAAAAAAGTTCCGGGTCTGTTTACGGCGGGTCCTTTTATCTTCGTAATTGCTGTTGCCTCTCTGGTTGGGCTTCAGGGACATTCCATTCCCCTGCCGCCACACAAACCGGACATGGGCCTTCTCATGCTCGATCAAGTGACTTCCTACGTACCTTCGGGGGCTTTGGACGCGGGTCCTTACCGTTCTCCGCTCGAAGGCACGCAAATGGATCTCTACCGGGATATTTTCCGGCTTCAGGATACGGGGTCGTTCGATCAGGCCGATATACGCATCCACCAATTAAAGGATAAATCCCTGATGGGGCATGTCCGGGCCCAACGTTACCTGCACGCGGATTACAAGGCCGGCTTTGAAGAGCTGCAAGACTGGTTGAACAAATATGCCGATCTCCCCGAAGCCGAACGGATTTCCCGCTTGGCCAACCGCCGCGCTCCCGAAGGCGGGGCCACATTGGCCAGGGTTACCTACAATGCCCCGTCCATCGAAACGATGGATGAAACAGGGATGACCGCGAAAACCTACGTGCCGGATCTGGTCCGTACGGGGGAACAGGAATCGGCGGTGGCGACCTTGGTGAAATCCATCCGCCGTCATGTACAAAAATACGAACCTTCCGCCGCGCTGGCTCTTTTGAACGAAGACCCGGCGTCGGTCTATCTGGATTCTGTCGAAAAGAACCGGATGCTGGCGACCATCGCCGCGGGCTATCTCTACGCCGGCAAACTGGATGAGGCGGCGGATCTGTCCGCGCGGGCCCTGAACGGCTCGGGGGCTTACGCGCCGCAGGCGGGCTGGATCAACGGACTCGTCCAGTGGCGGTACAAAAACTATAAACAGGCGGCAAAATCTTTTGAATCGGCGGCGATTTCCCCATTCGCCAGCGGCTGGATGGCATCGGCGGCCTCCTATTGGGCGGGACGGGCCGAAGCAAAAGCGGGCTCGGACCGCGCTTCGCAAAAATGGATGAAACGGGCGGCGGATTATCCGAAAACCTTTTACGGGATGATGGCGTCGGCTTCGCTGGGCAAAACAGCCGCGCTGGACTGGACGGCACCGGAACTGACCCGTACGCAGGAAAAAGAAATTCTGGGGACGCCTGCCGGACAACGTGCCGAAAAACTTCTGGCGGCGGGGCAGGTGACGCTGGCCGAAGATGAAATCCGCACCCTTTATGTCCGTGGGGACAATAGCCGTAAAAAGTCCTTGCTGGCCTTTGCCTATGATCGCAAATTGCCCGCATTGTCGATGAAGCTGGCGCACGCACTCTCTGGCAATCCGGACTCGGCCCTGTATCCCGCCATGCCGTGGACACCCACGAAAGGCTACCGGATTGATCGTGCTTTGCTGCATGCGATTATCCGTCAGGAATCACACTTTAACGCCTCTGCCGAAAACCGCTGGAGCGGGGCGACCGGCCTGATGCAACTGATGCCCAACACTGCATTTCATGTGGCGGGCGAAGACAAATTCAATGACTACGAAGGAAAATCTCTCCTGAAAACGCCGGAGATCAGCCTCGATCTTGGTCAGGATTATATCGAAGAACTTTTGAACAACGGCACCGTGGGGCAGGATCTTTTGTCGCTGGCGATCGCCTACAACGCCGGTCCCGGCAATCTTGCGCGGTGGAAGGCGGAACGCGCCGATGTTACCGATCCGCTCTATTTCCTGGAAACGATCCCTTTTGCCGAAACCCGCACCTATACAAAACGCGTGATGGCGAATTACTGGATTTACCGCGCGCGGTTTGATCAAACGGACGACTCGCTTCTGGCGCTGGCGAACGGCAAATGGGCGCGCTATGCCGCACTGGACAAAGACGCGGTCAAATTTGCATCGGCGGAATAGCATCGCCGCCGCGAACTCCTGAAATTTATGGGCTTGCCTCACCGCTGTGGCCGAACACCATGCGGAGCAGTTCGGTCGTGCGTTTGGCCGGATTGGCGCGGATGGCGGCTTCTTCTTGCGCCACATAATAGAAAATCCCGTCTATGGCCTTTTGTGTGACATACCCGTTCAGATCGGCCTTTACATCGGGCATGAAGGGCATGGTCTGGTATTTTCCCATCACCTTGTCATACGCCTGCACCGCGCCCGCCTGAACCAGCGCGGACGATACGATCGGCTGGATTTTTTGCGATAATTCCACGCCCATCGTTTTGCGCAAATATTGCGTGGCGGCATCCTGCTGGCCGGACAAAATCGACCGCGCATCCGCAATCGTCATTTGCTGGATGGCGGACACAAACAACGACAGGGCTTCCCCCGTCGCCTGTTCCGCCGCGCCGTTCATACGGTTCTGCAAATCTTCGGTCATGTAGGAAAGCCCGACGGTTTTGAGCGCGCTGTCCACTTTGGCCAGTGTCGATGGCAAAGGGATGCGGATTTTTGGGTCCAGATTGAACCCGCCGGCTTTGGAAAGTTGTGAAACCACATTGCCTGAACCGATACGCAAGGCCTCTTTCAAACCGGCCGTAATTTGCGCGATGGTCAGGTTGCTGGCGGATGACGGGCCGCCCAGTCCTGCAAGGCCGCCGGAATTCAAAACGCTTTGCGCCGCATTTTGCCATCCGTCCGTCTGGCAGGCAGAGAGCATCAGCGTACCCGCCAAAGGCAGCAATATAAAGCGCAAAGGTTTCATCTTTTATCCTTTCAGCAAGGCCAGAAAATCATCTTTCAGGGTCGCATCGCCGATGGCCAGCGTGTGCCCGTCGGATTTGAGGCTAAGGGGGTTTCCATTCCAATCCCCCATCCATCCCCCTGCGCCATTCACGATGGGGGCGAGCGCGGC
This sequence comes from uncultured Micavibrio sp., assembly GCA_964423095.1. Classification (GTDB taxonomy): domain Bacteria; phylum Pseudomonadota; class Alphaproteobacteria; order Micavibrionales; family Micavibrionaceae; genus Micavibrio_A. Next base: position 13,234 of record CAYRDI010000028.1, on the reverse strand, counting down.
GTAATCATACGGGGCGAGCATGGTTTCAACCACCGCGTCCAGCCATCCGTTGGCAAGAAGGCCATAAGAATAGCAATCGCCGCCCCACACCATGTAACGCCCTTCTTTATAAAGCCGTTGCCAGAGCATCGCATCGCCGCTTTTTTGTGTCAGTTGCGCAGGTGATGTGCTGGCGATGCGCGCGTCTTTCACGCGGGCGCATTTCGCGGTTTTGACCGGGCGTCCGTTAAAGGTGGCGGTGTGCCCGTCGCCGATCCAGCGTTCTTTCAAAATCGGCTGGTCGATGACGCCCAGAATCGGCGTCCACTCCTTGCAATAGGCGATCAGGGTGCCGAATGACGGGCGGCCGATGGTAAAGGATTTGGTGCCGTCGATGGGGTCAAGCACCCAGGTAAAGCCGTTTTTGCTTGCCTTGGCCTCGGTTTCCTCACCCAGAATGCCGTCATCGGGGCGTTCGGATTCAATGATTTTGCGCAAATGCAGCTCGACCTCGCGGTCGGCAACCGTCACCGGCGTTTCGTTGGATTTGGTATCGATCGCAAAATCCGTGCGGAAATAACGGGTTATAATCTTGCCGGCTTCGTCGGCGAGGTGGCTTGCGAATGCGGAAAGCTCTTGCATGATGCGGGCCTTTTAGCGATAAATGGTTTTCTTGCAATAACTTATAGGGCCCGCTGATGAGAACGGTCAATGACATCCGCTCGGAATTTTTAAAATATTTCCAATCCAAGGGACACGAACATGTGGCCTCATCGCCGCTGGTGCCGCAAAACGATCCCACGCTGATGTTCGCCAATTCCGGCATGGTGCAATTCAAGAACGTCTTTACGGGGGCTGAAAAGCGTCCCTACACGCGGGCAACAACGGCGCAGAAATCCGTGCGCGCGGGCGGCAAACACAACGACCTTGATAACGTCGGCTATACCGCCCGTCACCACACGTTTTTTGAAATGCTGGGGAACTTTTCCTTTGGCGATTATTTTAAGGAAGAAGCAATTTCCTATGCCTGGGAACTCGTCTCTAAAATATACGGCATGCCAAAGGACAAACTGCTCGTCACCGTCCACACCTCGGATGAAGAAGCGGCAGGGCTTTGGAAAAAAATTGCGGGCTTTGATGATTCACGGATTATCCGCATTCCCACCAATGACAATTTTTGGATGATGGGCGATACGGGCCCGTGCGGCCCTTGTTCGGAAATTTTCTATGATCAGGGTGATAAACTCGCGGGCGGCCCGCCGGGAAGCCCGGATCAGGATGGCGATCGTTTCCTTGAATTCTGGAACCTTGTGTTCATGCAATTCGAACAGGAACCGGATGGCAATGGCGGATATAACCGCAAACCGCTGCCCAAACCCTCCATTGATACGGGCATGGGGCTGGAACGGATGTCCGCGCTGATGCAGGGCAAATATTCCAACTATGACATCGACCTTTTGCGTTCGATCATCGAACATTCGGCTGATTTGACGGGCGTATCGCCGGACGGGGCGCAGGCACCTTCGCACCGCGTGATTGCGGATCACCTGCGTTGTTCCGCATTCCTCCTTGCCGATGGTGTGATGCCTTCGAACGAAGGGCGCGGGTACGTCTTGCGCCGGATCATGCGCCGCGGGATGCGCCATGCGCATTTGCTGGGGGCGCAAGAGCCACTCATGTACAAACTCATCCCCACATTGACATCGATGATGGGCGAAGCCTATCCGGAACTGATCCGTGCGCAATCACTGATCGTCGAAACGCTGAAAAACGAAGAAACAAGGTTTAAGAAAACGCTCGATCGCGGCCTGAAAATGCTCGATGAGGAAACCGCAACCCTTTCCAAAGGGAAAAAACTTTCCGGCGATGTCGCCTTCAAACTCTACGATACCTACGGCTTTCCGGTGGATCTCACCGCCGATGCGCTGCGCACGAAGGGGCTGGAGGTTGATATGGTGGGATTTGATGCCGCGATGGAACAACAAAAGGCCACCGCGCGCAAAAGCTGGGCAGGATCGGGTGATTCCGGAACCTCAAAAATATGGTTCGAACTTTTTGACAAACTTGGTGCCACCGAATTTCTGGGCTACCGCGATGTGGTGTCCGAAGGAAAAATTCTGGCCATCATTAAGGATGGCAAGGAGGTCGATGCGCTGAAATCCGGGGAAGAAGGATTCATCATCGTCAACCAGACTCCGTTCTATGCGGAATCCGGCGGACAGACGGGCGATACCGGCGTCATGATGACGGCGGCGGGCGATGCGTTTTCTGTCACCGATACGAAAAAACAGGTGGGAAAACTCTGGGTTCACATCGGCAAGGTGACGAAGGGCGTGATGAATCTGGGCGAAGGCGTGGAACAACGCGTTGATACGCGCCGCAGAGCATCCATTCAATCGAACCATTCGGTCACGCACTTGCTGCACGAAGCGTTGCGCCAGACGCTGGGCGATCATATCGCGCAAAAAGGATCGTTACAGGATGAAACGCGCACGCGTTTCGATGTTTCGCAACCCAACCCGATCACGGCGGAAGAACTGCGCAAAATTGAAGATCAGGTGAATGACCAAATCCGGAGCAATACGGAGGTTGTTACCCGCGTTCTGCCGTTGGAAGAAGCGATGGAGAGCGGGGCCCGCGCGCTCTTCGGTGAAAAATACGAAGATGAAGTGCGTGTTGTCTCCATGGGTACGCCGCGTGCGGCGGGATCGAACATTCCGTACTCCGTTGAACTTTGCGGTGGAACACACGTCAAACGCACGGGCGAAATCGGTATCTTCAAAATCGTTTCCGAAGGGGCTGTGTCAGCAGGTATCCGTCGTATCGAGGCATTGACCGGTGAAAACGCACTCCGTTATTTCGAAGAACAGGAAAGGCGCGTGAATGACGTTGCCGCCGCGCTGAAATCCGCGCCGGCCGACATTGTCGCGCGCGTGAAATCGCTCGCCGATGAAAAGAAAAAACTGGAACAGGAAATTTCAACCTTGCGTAAACAGCTGGCCACCGGCGGCGGGTCTGCGAATGACGATGTGAAAGACATCGGCGGCGTAAAATTCCTTGCCAAAATCCTGCCCGGTTTTCCGGCGAAGGATTTGAAACCCATGGCCGAAGACATGACCAAAAAACTTGGATCCGGCGTTGTCGCCCTGATCGCGACGGAGGAGGGGAAAGCCTCCATCGTCGTGGCGGTCACCAAGGACCTGACCGCGAAGATCAGCGCCGTGGATCTGGTGAAGGCGGGGGCGGAGGCTCTGGGCGGATCGGGCGGCGGCGGCCGTCCCGATATGGCACAGGCCGGTGGGCCCAATGCGGCCGCGGCCAACGATGCCGTGGCCAAAATTGCCGGAAAAGTTGCGGGATAACGAATTAATACTTGGAAAAAACCGCGTTTTTGCTTATAATATTCCAGAATAAGAAGAGAGTGTTTAAGAAGAGGGTGTTAACGTATGACATTGGTTGAAACTTTTGAAAGACCATCCAAAGGAAAAAACAGGGGCGATCGCGCCGCCTATGAGGCAAGAATGGATCAAAGAGATCAGTCTATAGCGGCAGAGGTCGCAAAAGCAAAGGCAGCACTTGGCCCAGTAAGGCTCGAAGAATTTAAAGACAGGGATGCGAAGGTTGTCCCGGCGGGAAGCGGTTTCGGATTCGACATCACGGTATCGTTCGGGAAGGATAGTTCGGCAGACGTGCGTGTCGCAAAAGAACTTTCTTCGGAACAGGTAACGGCGGTAAGAAGTGCTGGTTCCTTGGCCCCGACCAAACCAAAAGGTTTTGGCGACGGGCCCGCATAAGACCCCCATCATCCAACAATAAAAAACCCGCCATCTGCGCGGGTTTTTTTGTTCATCAATTTTTTATCAGGCGATCTTACTGACCGGAACTGGAGAATTTGCTCTACCTGTATTACGTTCGTCCGGCATAGGAACAATCAAGCGCGATTCAAACACAAAGTCCTCGCGTGTAACGCGGTTATCGGGGTTCAATTTTCCCATGTAAGAGTTGTCTTCCCGGAAGAAACCTGTTTTTGCATCAGGGACGAAACAGTAATCCGCCCCGTTGTGATCGGTTACATGGGCAACAGGCATATCGCCAATCTTATAATACGTTCTTTCCTGTCTGATCCTGTCCAATCCGGTAGCACGGGACATGGCTTCGTTCACTCTTGGGCGTGATTGCTCGTGCGTGTGCGCGATAACGGCTGTGTGCATCAAAACCTGTGGATCTGAAACGCCTTTTCGGCCTTCGTTCAGCCAGCGTTTATAACCACGGTCAAACTCCATGTCATGGTGGCTGCCTTTGCAATATTTTTGCGCGCCATCCATCAATATCTGGATTTCAACAATCCACGGAACCGTAACCCCACCAAGATTCCGTTCCAAAACATATTTTACGGTATTTCCCGGAAACCCGGTTCTTTCCGGGTTGATTGCTTTTTCTTTCATTTGTACGGAATGCGAATTGTTTGCCGGGCGTAGTTTGTTTGTTATATGGACAAAGGATTTCAGGCTTCTTGCATATATCTGTACACCATCTACATCCGTGTGACTTGCGGCGGACTGTACATCTGGTTCATCCGGACTGGTTTCTTTTTCTTCCATCCTGTACAGGGCTTTTGGTGCGGGACGGAAGTGTAGCTCGGTGGCATCGCGACCCACCAATCTTTTTATTTCTTTTTCGAAGCTAGGTCTAAAGACGGGAACGGCCGCGTGTAGCATCGTATGATCATTGGAAAAAGACGCGCCGATAGCGTTCAAACCCAAACGCAAGGCAGCAAGATTTTGCACGGGGCGAATGTAATGAACGGGACAGCCAACAGCCATAAAGGCCTTTCCCAGATTTATGGGGTCCCGGACACTTAAGGCCAGAGACGTTGGTCTCCCGGAAAGAAAATCCCTCAAACTCACTGATCAATACTCCCTCAAATACTGACCCAACATATTTTTCGTAAAAACTATAAGTAGTGTCCTGCAAAAAATGAATAGCAGGCATTCACGCTAGAAATGGTAACAAAATAAGGTTGTGAAATTCAACGAAAAAAAAGAATATTAGCAAAGGAAACTTTAATAATTCCCGTGTTTTCGGCTGTATTCCGTAAATTTGAAACAAAATTGCTGTGGATACCGTGAGGATAACCGCGGACCGCTCCGAAAATGAAAATCCTTGCCGCGTGCGGGGGGCATCGTTATAAGGGGCACACTTTTTCAAACGCGCCAAAGAGATAGAGGTATTGTATGGCCACCGAACGCACCCTTTCCATCCTGAAACCCGATGCCACGCGCCGTAATCTGACGGGCGCAATCAATGCCAAATTTGAATCGGCGGGCCTTCGGATCGTTGCGCAAAAACGCATCAAAATGACGAAGGATCAGGCCGGTAAATTCTATGAAGTTCATAAGGAACGTCCGTTTTACGGCGAACTGGTGGATTTCATGATTTCCGAACCGGTGGTGGTTCAGGTGCTCGAAGGCGAAAACGCGGTGGCCAAAAACCGCGAAGTGATGGGCGCGACCAATCCTGCGAATGCGGCCGAAGGAACGATCCGCAAAGAATACGCCCTGTCCACGGGGGAAAATTCCGTTCACGGGTCAGATTCCGCCGAAAACGCGAAAATCGAAATCAATTTCTTTTTTAAACCCGAAGAAATCGTGGGCTAAATCCGCGGGGTCCTAATGGCTGACCCAATGTTTTAAAACTTCCTGCGCCCGGAGATTGGCTTCGCCAAAGCTCTGGAGCAGGGGGGCAATGCCTTCCGTCTCTTCCATCTTGGCTTTCTTTTCGGCCTGTGCGGCAAGCGTGCTCATCTCCACCAGGCCGAAATTTCCGGCCATGCCTTTCAATTCATGTGCGCGTGCGGCGAGCGATTTTAAATCGCCGCTTTGCGCGGCCATATCCATTGCGCCCAAAAGCTCATCTGTTTTGACGATCAGGTCGTCGAGCAGCTCCATCAAAGGCTTTATGCCGATCGTATCTTTCAAACTTTGCAACATCACGGGGTCGAAAACGCCGTCCGCTTCCGGATGGGGGCTGACATCTTTTTCAAAATTCTTCTGATCGAACGATGATGATGGTTCTTCTTCCGCTATGGCCGCGGTGTTTCTTCCAGGACCATGGATTTCACGTTCAAAGGATTTCATGGAAATGTCATTTACGATTTCGCGCAGCTTGTCTGGCTCTATCGGTTTGGTCAGGATTCCGGTCATACCATCGGCGATGTAAGATTCCATATCTTCGCGGGCGACATTTCCCGTCATGGCGAAAACGGGGATTTGCGCCTTTGCGCGGTCTTTGTGATCGCGAATTTGTTTGACCGCCTCGGTTCCTTTCATGCGCGGCAATTCAATGTCCATGAAAACAAGGTCGTATACATTGCGGTTGATGCGTTCCAGTGCCTCTTCGGCCAAAGCGCAGGCCTCCACGCTGTGCGGGGTATCGCTTAAAAACCCTTCGACGACTTTGCGCGTGATCGGATTGTCTTCGACAACCAGGATTTTCAAAGGCTGAATCATCCCGCCATTTTCGCTTGCCGATGTGCGCTTAGTTTGTTCGCCCTGGCTGGAAATACCGCGTTCCATCTCCAGCGTGAAAAAGAACGTGCTGCCTTCACCTTCCTTGCTGGTAATATTGACGGAACTTCCCATCCGCTCGATCAACCCTTTGGAGATGGCAAGCCCAAGGCCGGTGCCGCCGAATTTGCGGGAAATGCTGGAATCCGCCTGTGAAAAAGGATTGAACAGGTTCTTTTGCCCTTCTTGTGAAATGCCGATCCCCGTATCCTGTACGCCGAAATAAATCATGTTCTTTTCGTTCTTTGCACCCGAAATGGATGATGGATCGCCACCCGTTGTCAGGTTTTTTATAAGCAAGGTGACACCGCCCTGGCTGGTAAATTTGATGGCATTGCCCATCAGGTTCAACAAAACCTGACGCAGGCGCGTGGGATCGCCCTTGACGAAACGCGGAATGTCGTCGTCCATGCGGGCGTTCAAGGATATACCTTTTTCGGCGGCATGACCGGACATCAACGTCACAACACCCTGAACAAGACGCGGAAGATCAAAGCTGATATTTTCCAGTTCGATTTTGCCTTGCTGGATTTTTTCGAAATCTAGAATGTCGTTCAAAAGGCCCAGCATCGCATCGCTTGATTCCTGAATGGCCATCACATAATCGCGTTGTTGTTTGCTGATATTGCTGTCCATCAACAAACGGACCATACCCATGATCCCTGTCATGGGGGTGCGGATTTCATGGCTGACAACGGCCAAAAAAGCTGATTTTGCACGGTTTGCTTCGTCGGCGGCGACTTTGGCAAGACGCATTTCTTCCATGCGGCGCCCTTCCTTGGCGCGAAATTCTGCCAGCAATTCGCGCTCGCGCTCGACAACCTTCAAAAGCCGTGAATGGTCTGCCGTATCTTTGACCTTTTTGACCTGTCCCAGATTGAGAACGCGCTGGTCGCCCTTGTTGTAGGAAAAGTTCAAACCCGAGAGGGTTTCAAGTTTTTCACCTAGAGCCGAGGCCAAGAACAATCCATGCGGGATCAGGAAAAACCAAAATACGTTGTTGGTCAAAAATCCGTAGGGAAGAAGATCCATGAAGGTCAGGATCGTGGTTGCAAATCCGCAAATCAGTGCCGTCATCGCATAAAACAGCTTGTTTCTTTTGGGGCCGATACTCCTTGCATTGGCCACGGTCATGACGGCCAACGTCACAAAGGTACCGCTCGGCGGCAGGTATAAAAGGGAAATTGAAATTACGCTGTTGTTGTCCGTGATGCCGATATTTACAAGAACGGTGGAAGCTGTACACAACGCGGCAAGGAAATAAAGAATGTATCGCTCGCTGTATTTGGCGTAATTGATATCGTAAAGAACCTTGACCGTGAATATCATGGACAGGGAAAGAATGTACATGAATGTGGCATTTAAAAACGCATAGCTTTCTCCCATACCAAAACCGCTGCTGTTGTATATCAGCCAGGAAAGGGACAGAAAAAGGAAATATCCCGCAAAAGATGTGTATTTGTAATGTTTTCGCATCAAGCTGATCGCAAGGATATAGATACCGATCCCGCCGAGCGCGAAGAGAAAAAATGTATCAAGGGAAGAACGATGTTCGACGACGTTCATATATCCGTGCGGTGAGAAAATACGCAAAGGCAGAATCGCCGGGCGGTCCGCTTTCGCCTTGATGTTCAAGGCCATAATCTTTTCTTCGCCCTTCGGAATTTCCAGTGAAAAAGTATGGGCTCCGAAACTGGCCGGAATTTCTCTAACCGTATCGACGAGCTCTGCGGGCATTTCGTTTTCTTGCGGGAAACGTACCTCGTAAAGATGGATGGTCTGCAAGGTGCCGATCTGCCCGTCCGCGCGGTAGCCAAGATCGAGGATCCAGTCATTGTTTTCGCCAGTGTTCTTTAATTTGAACACCAGCCATGTTGATGCGCCATCGCGGCCCAGAGAAACGCGCTCATGATCCTGTATGACACCGTTCAGAATCTGTCCGTGACTGCTGCGGATGGTCTGTGGTGTCACGCTGCCTTTCGGATCTTTTTGTAAAAAACTGTACGGCCCGATTGGCAGGACGTTCGTTTGGTCGTCCAGAATGGCGGGGGATAGAATCTTTTTTGTCTCCTGCGCGCCCGCATGGGGGATCAGGAAAAAGCATGTCAGAAGGGCTAGAATCGATAAAAGAATCGCATCCCGCGCGCCCGCATGGGCGGCGGCCTTTCCGGCCCCTTTTTCTAACCTGTTGATAGGCATTGCTTTTTTCGTCCCTTTGGACGGCGAAGAATGCACGTCCCCACGTTCATGGTGCGTGAAAATGGTTAGGAAAGGGTGAATGGGAAGGGGGTATTTTCCCCGTTTGGAAACGGCGGATTAGACCAGGAAAAACGCCATGCCGAGCAATAGGACGACCACCGCGACAACGCCGTATTTCACGGCGCAGGTGAAATGTCCCCACGAGCCTTTTGCATGGGCCAATGCTTGCGGATCAACCTCGACCGGTGTGTGATGTGCCATGATACGGATGCCTCTTTGTTTTCTCTATGGTCTATTCAAGCAGATTTCGCGGATCAGGACAACAGGGCGGCTTCGTTGCGGATCAAAACCTGCGGCTGGTCACTGGTCCGGGGAATGATTTGGCCGATAACGACCGGCTTTTCCCCCGAAGTTTTCAGGCTATCGATAATGGCTTGTTCCCGGCCGGATTCGATGACCACGACCATACCGATACCGCAATTGAACGTGCGGGCCATGTCGCCGGCGTCCATATTGCCGGCCTTGGCCAGCCAGCCAAAAATACCGGGGCGTGTCCATGATGCGGCGTTCAGCTCGGCCGTCGTGTTTTCGGGCAGTACGCGGGGAATGTTTTCGGTCAACCCGCCGCCGGTGATATGCGCCATGCCCTTGATCCCGCCGAGCTTGAGCGCGGCCAGCAAAGGCTTCACATAGATACGCGTGGGGGTGAGCAACACATCACCCATTGTTTTACCCGTATCGAACGGGGCGGGGGTGTCATAGGTGAAACCGATCGTGCTCGAAAACAATTTCCGCACGAGCGAATATCCGTTGGAATGAACGCCCGAAGACGGAAGGCCGATAATCACATCGCCCGCGTTGATTGTTTCGCCGGTCAGAACGTCATCCCGTTCCACCGCGCCGACCGTAAATCCGGCAAGGTCATAATCGCCCGCGCCGTACATGCCGGGCATTTCGGCGGTCTCCCCGCCGATCAGCGCGCATCCGGCCTCTTCGCATCCGCGTGCAATCCCTTCGATCACGGTTTGCGCAACGCCGACTTCCAGCTTTCCGGTCGCGAAGTAATCGAGGAAGAAGAGCGGTTCCGCGCCCTGTACGACCAGATCGTTGACGCACATGGCGACAAGGTCGATTCCGATGGTTTCATGACGCCCCGCGTCGATGGCGATCTTGATTTTCGTGCCGACCCCGTCGGTGCTGGATACGAGGATAGGGTCTTTGTATCCCGCGGCTTTCGGGTCGAACAGGGCCCCAAAACCGCCAAGGTTCCCCATCATGCCGGGCCGTTTTGTGCGGGCCACGGCGGGCTTGATCCGGCTGACCAGCTCTTCTCCGGCATCTATATCCACACCTGCATCTTTATAGGCACTTTGTTTCATTTGGTTTCTTTGCCCAATCGCGTTATAAAAAGGCCATATTCCCAAGGAAAGATCGGAACTATGGCCAAGCCTGTTGTTAACATGCCCATCTATAAGCAATTCACGCCTGTGCGTACAGCCCTTTATGCTGTTATTGCGGCGGTTTTCCTGCTTTTTCCGGCCGTTTTGCGGGCCGAAACCAACCCTGCCTATACCGTAGAGGGGGTGGAGGTGGATGTGGTCGCCGAAAACGCGGTCAAGGCGCGGGAAAAAGCGTTGGACGAGGCGCAGGCCAAAGCCTACCAGATGCTGGCCGAACGGTTTTTATCCGAAGACCAGATGAAGACGTTCAAGGCACCGGATCCCGTCACGCTCTCGACGCTGGTGCAGGATTTCGAAGTGACGAAGGAACAGCTTTCCTCCCGCCGGTATAAAGGAATCTTTACGTTCCGCTTCCGCCCGAATGCGATGAAGATGCAGATGGCCTCGCAAGGGAAGATTTATTCCGACCGTATGCAAAAACCGGTTCTCGTTCTGCCTTTTTATGATGCGGGCGGAAAAACCGTTCTGTGGGGGGATGCAAACCCGTTCATGACCGCGTGGCGCGCGCTGCCCGAAGACAAAAATATTATGCAACCTTTGGCCGTGCCGCTGGGCGATGCGGATGACATGTCTGCCGTGACGGGCGATGACTCCCTGGATTATGATCCGGTGCGTGTGCAGGAACTCGCCGAACGGTACGGGGCGGACGATGTGGCCATTCTGCTGGCCGATTCCGAACCTTCGACGACGACGGAAGGGCGCGTGACCGTGAACATTTACACCAACGGGTTCGAAGGCCCGAAATTCGTGCAAAAGATCAAGGTCAACCAACTGCAGGGCGAAGATGAACCCGCGCTTTTCGCCCGCGCTGCGCAAAAGGTGCGCGATGTCCTGCGCACGGAATGGAAAAACAACGCCGCTTATAATCCTGTGACCGCGACCGCGCCGTCGGATCAGGCCGTACAACCCGCACAGACTGCGCCCGTGCCCTACACGCGTCCCGCGCTGGGGCCGACGACGGGCTACACCGCCCATGCGCGTTTTTCATCGGTGCAGGATTGGGTGCGCATGAAAAACACGCTGGATAAAATCTATGGGATGCAGGCCGTGATGATCAAAACTATGAAACCGCAGGAAGCCCTTCTGGACATGCGGTTCGCCGGTGACGTCCGTGCCCTGCAACTCGCGTTGCAAAATGCGGGCATCACCTTGCGGGGCGGGGCCGCGGGCACGCCCTATGAACTCTACATGGGCCAAATGCCTTCCGGCACGGTGTACAGGTAATCCCCATGGCTTTGACACCAACCATGAAACTGGGGTTCTGGGCGGGGTTTCTCGCACTGTTCGTTGGGTTCATCTGGCTCTTTAAATCTATCCTCACGCCCTTTGTTCTGGGGGTCATCATTGCGTATCTTTTGAATCCGCTGATGGTCAATCTCGCGCGTTCGAAACGGATGCCGCGGTGGATCAGCGCGCTGATGATACTGGGGACATTCTGCGTGTTCATGATTGCGGTGGCGGCGGTGGTGGGGCCGATGCTGTTCCGGCAAATCCAGATGCTGATCACCAATGCGCCCGGATATTTGCAAAGCCTTCTGGAATTCGCACAGCCCTATCTGGCATGGATTCAACACCGCGTGGGATATGATGCCATCGAACAGCTCGGCGATTCCTTAAAAGACGATGCGGGGAAGATTGTCGAGGCCACGGGCGGGATCGTCGGCGGTATCGCCATGGGGGGAAAATTCTTTATCGATGCGGGAACGACGCTCGTTCTAACGCCCATCGTGGCGTTTTTCATGATGAAGGAATGGCCTTCCATCGTACGCTGGGTCGAAAGCCTGTATCCGCGCCAGCATGTTGTGTTGATCCGCGGCCTGTTCAAAAAAATCGATACCAAAATTGCGGGCTTTATCCGCGGACAAATCATCGTGGCCTTCATTCTGGGCGGGCTGTATGCGGTGGCTCTGACCGTGGCGGGGCTGGATTACGGGTTCCTGATCGGCATCGGGGCCGGTATCTTTTCCATCATTCCGCTGGTGGGTTCCACGCTGGGCCTTTTTACGGGCCTCGTTGTGGCATGGTTCCAATCGCACGATCCGGTTTACGCGATGATCATCGCCGGTATTTTCATGGCCGGCCAGTTTTTCGAAGGAAACTTTTTATCACCCAAGGTGGTGGGGGAATCCGTGGGGCTTCATCCCTTGTGGGTTTTGTTTGCATTGCTGGCGGGCGGGTCACTGTTCGGGATTGTGGGGATGTTGATCGCCGTGCCTGTGGCCGCCGTCATTGGCGTGCTTGGTGATTTTGCGATCCAGCAATATAAATCAAGCGCGCTCTATCAAAAAGACCCCGATGCGGGGTCCATCATCGTCGATGGGGATATGGATGTCTAATCTTCCCGCCGCGCGGCAAATCCCTTTTGATCTGGGTCATCGCACCGCGCTTGCGCGCGAAGATTTCCTGATCGCACCGTCCAATCAGGATGCGGTGGCGTGGATCGATTTATGGCCGGAATGGCCTGCGCCATGCCTTGTGATCTATGGCCCGGTGGCCAGCGGCAAAAGCCATCTGGCGGCGGTCTGGGGGGAAAAGGCCAATGCCGCCTGTGTGCGGCCGGATACGCTCAATGATTCTTCGGTGCGCGATATTGCGGGCGCGGCGAAAAACATCATCCTCGAAGATGCGGACCAACTGATAGGGAATGTGGAGGGGGAAAAGGGACTCTTCCATCTCTATAATTTGTTCAGGGAAGAAAAGCGCAGCATCCTGATCACGCTTTCCGAACCGCCGGTGCGGCGTTCCTTTGCGCTGCCTGATCTCGCCTCGCGCCTGCGCGCCGCGCCGTGCGTTGCCATCCGCGAACCGGACGATATGCTGCTGGGGGCCATTCTGGTCAAACTGTTCAATGACCGTCAATTGCGCGTGGGGGCGGACGTGGTGAAATATATCCTGTCCCACATGGAGCGTTCGTTTGAAATCGCCCGCAAAATTGTCGAACTGGCCGATCAAAGGGCCATGACCGAAAAAAAACCGGTGACCATCGCGCTGGTGCGGGATATTCTTCACAGCGTCGCGGAATGAAAAAAA
>CAYRDI010000027.1:0-28728 GCA_964423095.1 uncultured Micavibrio sp. | reverse complement strand
CGCCTAAAGTGGGCTGAACGGTTGCGAAAACTATAGGAGTTTTCCTACGGATGCAAGGGGCATTTTACCCCCCCTAACGTCCTGAAAAATCGCTGGTTTCTGGGCCTGTGGACAGGTTCCATAATTTCTTTGGTCGCATTTTACAAAATAGTTTATAGTTGCCCTTGTTCACGAGACATATTTATAGGCAAAGGGATTCGCGTATGAAACAGGGGCGCACACCAGACCGGGTACATGTTGTTCGGCCGCCGGAAGGCGATTACAGGCCCGAGGTCAAACCGGCCGCGCCGTTGGCGGCAGGCGGCGTTCCCGCCCCCCAGAATTCCCGCGCCATGGAAATCATCCGCACGCTGGCGCAGATTTCGGACAAGCTCAAACGCTCCGAAGCCGAACGGTATGAATTGCTGGCGGAATTGCGCGAATACAGAAAGACGCTGAACGAACTCGAAGACCGCGCGGAAAAATCGGAAAAAGCCTATTTCGCGCTCGAAACCAAAATAAAAACCCGCGATGCGAGCGATACGGAATCCGCGCAGCGTCAGGTACGCTTCGAACGCGCGCTTAAGGATGTGGAAAACAAACTGGTGCAGGCATCGGCGGGACAAACGCTGCTCGACAACCGCCTGAAAGCCGCCGAAGAATTTCAAGCCGGTATCACCACACGTATTGATGAAACCATTTCGCAGCAGGCGCGGCTCGACCGGCAGATCGAAAAGATCGGACAGGACAAGTCCCGTATGCTCCGCAAAGTGGAGCGGATGGAAGAAATCCTGACCGAAACGCAAGACACGTTAAAGGCGCGCGCGCTGGTTTTGTTGACGGATCAAAGCAATGCGGCGCAAGGGCTTGCACAAATCCCCGCCTATGGCGAACGCCCCGACATCGAGGGCACGTCCGCCGCGCCGTGGTGGCGTCGCTCCGTACGGATGCAGGGCGTGGGCATGGCATCCATGGTGGTGGCCGCGCTTTTGTTCGGCTGGGCCATCAATGAAATGCAACAACCGGAAATTCCGAAAATCGCGGTCTTGGAAAATGGCGGCCTGGCGAAGCTCGATCTGGAAAAAAACCGCTGGGAACAGTTCGATACTGATGCGCAGGCCACGCAAAAACAAACGCCAACAACAACTGCCACGGACGAAAATACAAGCGAACAAGCAACGGCGGAACCAACCCTAACGCCGCTGGATGCACAGGCCGCGCAAAATTTAAACGATACATCCGCGCAGACACCCGCCGCGCAAGAGGTCTTGCAAACATCGGATGATGATCTGATGAAGGCAATGGATGAAAGCCCCGATGCGCTGGCGGCAAAACTCAATGAAATCGCCCCTGCCGCGCAAAAGGAACTGGAAACCACGACGCCGGAACAAACAGGTGCCGTAAAAATTCCGGCAGGTGTTTATGATCCGGTTGCGCCATTTGCCGCCCGCGCCTTCAAACAGGATGCGGACATTGCCAAGGATGTGGCGGCGGACAAGGGCAAAGGCCCGCTGGCCACGCGCGCCTCTGTGGACACATCCCTGCCCGCAAAATTGCAACCTTTACAAACACAGGCGTTTTCCGGCGTTCCCGAAGCACAGCACGACCTTGCCGCCATCTATACGGCAGGACGCGGCGGTGTGACTCAAAACTTTGAAAAGGCCGCTTTCTGGTTCCGCGAAGCTGCCGATGCCGGCGTGGCAAATGCCGCCTATAACCTTGGCGTGCTTTATCATCAAGGACTGGGCGTGGACAAGGATCTCGACCGCGCACTTTACTGGTACCGAAATGCCGCGCAAAAAGGCCATCCGGAAGCGCAGTACAATCTTGGCATCGCCCATATCGAAGGGATCGGTACTGTTTACGATGCGCCGCTGGCCGCCGCGTTCTTTGAGGCCGCCGCCAATCAAGGTGTGGTCGAAGCCGCCTATAACCTCGGTCTGATCTATGAAAACGGATTGATCGATGGGGCGCCGAAGGCCGAAGAGGCGTTGATGTGGTACAAAATCGCCGCCGACGGTGGCAGCAACGATGCCAAGGCCGCCTTGACCCAATTATCCGGTTCGATGAAAATCAGCCCGCAAGATTTGGATCAGATGGTCAAGCGCATGCAATCAAACTATGCCGACTTACATGGCCGCATGGCGGGAACCCCAAAAAAATCTTAAAGTGCCGCGCGCATTTGTTCTAGCTCGAGCCAGCGGTGCTCCGCATTTTCGAGCGCGAGTTTGAGCTTTTCCAGCTCCTTGGAGGTGGCAAGAAAACCATCGGGGTCGCGTTTATAAAATTCGCCGTCCTGCAGGTTTTTGGTCAGATGTCCGATGGTTGTTTCCATCTCCGCCATCTTTTCCGGCAAGTTTTCCAGTTCGTGCTGCAATTTAAACGTCAGCTTTTTGGGCGCGGCCTTTGGCGTTTCTTCTATCTCTTTCTTTTCCTGTTTTTGAACCGGCGCAGGTTTGTCGTCTTTTTTATCGCGCCCCTTCACCTTTTCCAGATAATCCGAATAGCCACCGATCACGCCATCGACCACGCCATTGCCTTCGAAGGCGAGGATTTTGGTGACCGTCTGGTCGAGGAAATCACGATCGTGCGAAACGATAATCAATGTGCCCTTATACCGCGTTAACACATCTTCGAGCATATCGAGCGTGTCCATGTCGAGGTCATTGGTGGGCTCGTCCAGAATAAGACAGGTTTTCGGGTTCGCCAGAATTTTGGCGAGCATCAAACGGTTCTTTTGTCCACCCGACAACGTCACCACCTTGTCATGCGCGCGGGACGGATCGAACAGGAAGTCTTTTAAATACCCGCACACATGCCGCGCCTTTCCCATCACATCGACATGGTCGCCACCTTCGGGGCACAATGTTTTCCAGAGCGTGACATCATCCTTCAAATCTTTGCGCTTTTGATCGAAATAGGAAAACTCCAATTCCTTTTTGCGCTTGATGCTGCCGCCGTCCGGTGTTTCATCGCCGATCAGGAGCTTTAAGAACGTCGTCTTGCCCGATCCGTTCTTGCCGAGAATGCCGATCCGGTCGCCCTTTTGAATGCGCAAGTGAAAGTTTTTCAAGATCACCTTTTCGCGGCCGTCTTCGACGAAGGTTTTGCTGACATTGTAAAATTCCGCGACAATTCTGGATGTCATTTCCACATCGCCGGGATCAATGTTGATCCGTCCCAGCATTTTGCGAAAGGCCGATAAATCCGCCTTTAACGCATCGCGGGCAATCTTCATCATTTCGACGCGACGGACATTGCGTTTGCGGCGGGCCTTGACCCCGCGCGATGCCCATTCGGACTCCTGTTCCACGAATTTCTGGCGGTTGATAAGCTCGCGCCGTTCTTGTTCTATCAGCATTTCCGACCATTCCTCGAAATGACCGAACCCTTTGGGACAGACTTTTAATTTTCCGCGGTCGAGCCAGAAGATTTCATTGGAAATATTCGCCAGAAACGTCCGGTCGTGCGAAACACAGATAATTGCGCCACGGTAATTTTTCAAATAATTTTCCAGCCATTCGATCACCATCAGATCGAGGTGGTTGGTCGGTTCGTCCAGCAACAATAAATCCGGTTCTTCGACCAGCGCGCGGGCCAGCGCGGCGCGGCGAAGCTGCCCGCCCGACAACACCGCCATGCGGTCGGCTGGGTTTAAATCCAGCGGCGTGACCACCATGTCGATCTTGTAATCGCGTTCCCATTGTTCGTGTTCGGGGCCAAAACTTTCAAAAATGAAATCATAGATCGTGGCATCGGGTTTGAAATGCACATCCTGCTGCAGATAACCAATCTTGATTCCTTCCAGAACCCAGCGGTCCCCGTCGTCCAGATCGCGGACACCGGTGATAATGTTCATCAAGGTGGATTTTCCCGCGCCGTTTTTACCGACCAGAGAAATGCGACTGCCTTCATGAATGTTGAA
The DNA here is from genome assembly GCA_964423095.1 of uncultured Micavibrio sp. Classification (GTDB taxonomy): domain Bacteria; phylum Pseudomonadota; class Alphaproteobacteria; order Micavibrionales; family Micavibrionaceae; genus Micavibrio_A. Next base: position 24,824 of record CAYRDI010000027.1, on the reverse strand, counting down.
GGTCAGGTCTTTAAAAATCGGAACATCGCCATAGCTGACCAATGCTTCCCGAACGCTCAATATCAATGCGCCATAGTCCATGGGGCCGGAACCTGCCCGTTTTTGGCCCAAAAGGCAATTCTTTTACCGTGAAAATCGTTATGCGCAGGTGCTGCACAGCCCGTGAAGCTCGGCATCCCAGCGGGCCAACGTAAATCCTTGCGCCTTGGCGGCCTTGGCCAGATCGTCCGGTACATGGCACAAATGCGCCTCGATCACCTTGCCGCAGGAATCGCAGACCATGAATTGCGATCCCGCATGGCGGTGGTCGGTGGCACAGATGACAAAGGCGTTCAGGCTTTCAATCCGATGGACAAAACCTTCTTCGCACAAAAACTCTATGGCGCGGTACACCGTCGGCGGTTTCGGATTTTTGATAAACGCCCCGAGTGCTTTCAAAACGTCATACGCCCCCATCGGTTTTTTGGCACCGGCGATGATTTCCAGCACATGGCGGCGGGAATCCGTAAACCGGATGCCGTTTTCCTTGCAATGGGCCTCCACGGCCTTGACCAGCTTGCTGATGTCGCCTTTGTTCATGTCCTTCCTTATATAGGATTTCGGCCCTGCTATGCCATACGCAAAACGGTGTTTCCGTCATTTTTTCATAAAGAAATTTTGCGACACGGTGAATATGGACGCCATCAAGATTCCCTTTTATAGTCCTTTTCAAGCCCACATATTCCGCCAAGGTAGCCACCCATGCGCCCATTGTTTCCGTGCCTTTTCGCGCTCGCTTTTCTTTCTTTGTTCCCGCCCGTTCTGGCGGCGGACGCGCCCAAAGACCTGCACATCGTCCGGATCACGCCCGAAGGGCAGGATGTCCCCGCCACACGGCAGATTGTGGTGGAATTCAACCGCGCGGTGGTGCCCGTGGGCGATATGGCCCGAAATGCCGAAGATCTGGGCATCACCATCACGCCGCCCGTGAAATGCCAGTGGCGGTGGCTGAACACATCCGCCCTGTCCTGCAATTTATCGGATCAGGACGCCCTGACCCCCGCCACCACCTATAAACTGCATATCGACCCCAAAATCGCCGCCGAAGACGGCGCGATGGTGGATGCGGCGGTGAACCATGAATTCACTACCCAGCGTCCGCGCGCGCAGGAAAGCAATATCCTTGTCTGGAAATATCCGGGCGTGCCGTCTTTGCGTGTGAATTTCAACCAACCGGTGACCAAAAACTCCATCGCCGCGCACCTCTATTTTGAAGACGCCCAAAACAAAAACCGCACTGCTGTGACCGTTTCATCCGATGAAACAGACGACCGTAGCCCAACGATCCTCGAAAACGGCGAAGAAGCCCGCAATCTCTGGATCGTGACGCCGAACGCGCCGCTGCCGCTGAACACCAAAATTGTTTTGAAACAGGAAGCGGGGCTTGTCTCCGCGCAGGGCACCGAAACCGGAACGGATACAACCGACATTCAGCAGTTCTATACATTTCCGGCTTTTGCCTTTCGCGGTATCGTTTGTTACAGCGCGAAGGGAGAGGAAGTCACGCTCACCCCCGGTACGCCACAAACGGATGACAGCCTCTGTGATCCCATGCGCCCGATCAGCCTGTCTTTTTCCGCACCTGTCATGCGCTCGCAAATCAAAGACAATCTTGTCTTGACTCCCTCCTTGTCCGCCAACCCTGGCTTTGATCCATGGGGTGATGAAAACCGTGACTGGTCGCGCCTGTGGGACCCACGCAGCGAGCAGAACGCCGATTACCGCGTAGGGTTTCCGGTGGGTTTAAAAGCCGCACAAAATTACACCCTCTCTATCCCCACACAAAAATTATCGTGGTGGGAAAAATTCAAAAACTTTGTTTTGAACCGCCATCCGGAACCCACGACAAAACTCGCTGATGAATTCGGCCGCCCCCTTGCGCCCTTTAGCTTTTCTTTTGCCACCGGCCATCGCAACCCGAACTTCGTTTTGCCCTATCGCGATGCCGTGCTGGAAAAGAATGTCGATACGGACGTTCCACTCTATGTGAACAATCTTGAAAACTTTTCGTTCAAATACAATGCCACCAACGGCAACGGCGCAACGGATTTCACCACGTTTCCCAAGGTTGTCGACAAACAATATGCCGTGCCCGCCGGCGTGCGCGCAATGCTGGGCGGAAAAAGCGGGGCGGTCTATGCCACGTTGCAAACCACGCCCGAAATTCCGAATATGTGGGAGGGCGGAAAACGCCTGTTCGCGCAAGTGACCCCTTATAACGTGTATGCGAAATTCGGACACTTCGCCTCGCTCGTCTGGGTTACAGACCTTGCCACAGGAAAACCTGTCAAAGATGCCGATGTATCCGTTCTGGTCGGGCAACTCGCCCATCCGGCGATCAAAACAAAACCGCTCGCCACCATCAAAACCGATGAACAGGGCATGGCCACCTTGCCGGGCACGCAAGACTTCGACCCCGATCAATCCTTCGCCCGTGCCTGGAAAGATACGGACAACCGCCTTTTCATCCGCGTGACGAAGGGCAACGATATGGGTCTGCTCCCACTCGGCTATGATTATGCGGTACAGCTTTGGGACATCGCGACCGATGTGTATGTCGATAACACCCAGAAATACGGACATATGAAAGCATGGGGCATGACCGCGCAGGGGATTTACCGCGCAGGCGATACCATTCAATACAAACTCTTCGTCCGCAATCAGGACAACAACAAATTCATCGCCCCGCCTGCGGGGAAATACGGCCTTGAAATCACCGACCCCGCCGGAAAAAGCGTTGACCAAAAAGATGTCACACTTTCTCCCTTCGGAACGGTGGATGGCGAGTATACGGTGCCGGAAAACGCGTCCGTTGGCTGGTATGCGTTTAAACTGACCGCAACCTTCAAGGAAAACCCCACCGATATTACACGCGAATTTTATCCGCTTAATGTGCTGGTCAGCGATTTTACCCCCGCCCCTTTCCGCGTGACGACCGATTTGAACGGCGATGCCTTCGGTGCGGGCGATACGCTCGACATCACCGCGCGCGCGCTGCTCCATTCCGGCGGGCCGTTCGGCGGGTCTTCCTTACGTGACACCATCACGCTGCGCAGTCGCCCTTTTTCTTCCAGAAACCCGGCGGCGAAGGACTTTACGTTCGATTCCAATATGGAAGAACAACGCACCATAGATTTATCACAACAGGATGGAAAACTGGATGATGTGGGTGAATGGAAATCCTCATTCACCCTGCCGCAAACGCCCATCGTGTTCGGCCAGATCATTGTGGAAAACGCCGTGCGCGATGACCGCGGCAAATCCATCGCGTCCGAATCCCGCGCGGATTATGCGGGCGTGGACCGCCTTGTCGGGCTGCATCCCACGCAATGGGTTTTCACGGCCAAAAAACCCGCTGTCGTTCAAACCATCGTGGTGGATACAAAGGGCGCACCCGTGTCCGGCGTGCCCGTTACAATGACCATCGAAAAACAAAATGTGGTGACCGCAAAGGTCAAAAGCGCAGGCAGCGCGTATTTGAACGACAACACGGTGGAATGGACTAAATTTTCCGATTGCGCCGTGGCTTCCGCCGCCGAAGGACAGGATTGCACCTTCACACCGGATAGCGCAGGACTTTACCGCGTGACCGCCGCCATCAAGGATACAAAGGGCCGCGCCCATGAATCCAAACAGGAACTCTATGTCTCCGGTGCGGGCTATGTGCAATGGAACGAAGACCGTGCCTACGCACTCTCCATCCTCCCCGAAAGCAATGACTACAAGGTTGGTGAGACCGCACGCTACCTCGTTAAAAATCCCCACCCCGGTGCCACCGCACTGGTAACGGTGGAACGCTACGGCGTGCTGGACTCTTTTGTCCAAACGCTGGATGGCTCCGCCCCCGTCATCGAAATTCCGGTAAAACCGGATTATGCGCCCGGCTTTTATGTTTCCGTGACGCTTGTCTCTCCGCGCGCCGATGCGCCGCCGCCCGAAATGGGACAAATCGATCTGGGCAAGCCCGCTTTTCGCGCGGGCTATGTCAAAACCGGCGTGATCGACCCCTATAAGGAAATGACCGTGGCCGCCAAGGCGGATCAGGATGTTTACCGTCCGCGTGATACGGTGTCCGTGACCTTGAACGCCAAACCGCTGCATCCCGCAAAGGAAAACGAACCCGTTGAACTGGCCGTCGCCGTTCTGGATGAATCCGTCTTTGATCTGATCCAGTCGGGCCGCAATGCGTTCGATCCCTATCACGGGTTTTATGATCTGGATTCACTGGACGTTACGAACTACAGCCTTCTCACCCGTCTGATCGGCCGCCAGAAATTCGAAAAGAAAGGGGCCAACCCCGGCGGGGATGGCGGCGTGGATGTGTCCATGCGCAACCTCTTTAAATATGTTTCGTACTGGAATCCCTCTGTCCCCGTGGATGAAAACGGCAACGCGAAAATATCGTTCGAAGCGCCGGACAACCTCACGGGCTGGCGTATTCTCGCGCTCGCCGTGACCAAGGACGACCGCATGGGCCTTGGCGATGCAAACTTTAAAGTCAACCGCCCCACCGAACTGCGGCCCGTCATGCCCAATCAGGTACGCGAAGGCGATAATTTCGTCGCCGGATTTTCCGTGATGAACCGTACGGATCATAAACGCGACATAACAGTCTCCATCGATGCGAAAGGTACATTAAAAGAAGGCGCCAAAACGCACCACGAAGAAACCGTGACGCTGGAGCCCTATAAACGCGCTAATGTTTCTATGCCGCTCGATGCCGCGCTGTTGTCCGTTTCGCGCGATATGGGAACAGGCGAAATTTCCTTTACCGTCGCCGCCGGTGATGATGAAGACAAGGACGGGATGGAACACACCCTGCCCGTTCTGAAATCCCGCACCACCGAAACGTCCGCCAATTACGGATCGACCACAGATGCGGCGGTGACGGAATCCATTGCCGTGCCAAAAGACATCTATACGGATACGGGTGATTTATCCGTGACGTTCTCACCCTCCATCCTCGCCAATCTGGATGGCGCATTCACCTATATGCGGGACTATCCCTACCCGTGCTGGGAACAAAAACTCACGATGGGTGTCATGGCCGCGCAATATCAACGCCTCAAACCCTATCTGGATGAAAAAACCACATGGGATAATGCGGACAAATTGCCGGATGACATTCTTGCGGCCGCGTCCTCCTATCAGGCACCGAACGGCGGCATGGCGTATTTCACCGCGAAGGATGACTATGCCGATCCGTATCTAAGTGCCTATACCGCCCTTGCTTTCCGCTGGCTGACGACACAAGGGTACAAGGTACCCGCGGATGTGGAATCCAATTTAAAAAAATACCTTCTGGCATTCTTACGTAACAATACCGCGCCCGATTATTATCAGGATGGCATGACCTCCACCGTCCGCGCGGCCATTCTGGCGGCGTATGCAGGCACGAACGACATCACGAAAAACGATGTGCTGCGCTTCAAACCGTTCGTCAAAAATATGTCCCTGTTTGGTAAGGCCCTATACCTGCAATCCGCGTCATCGTTCGAGGATACAAAGTCCATCGCGCGGGATGTGGCGGGGATGATCCTGTCTTCGGGCGTAGAATCGGGGGGGAAACTCTCCTTCAATCAAACTTATGATGATGGCTGGGAACGCATTCTTTCCACACCGATGCGTGATAATTGCACGGCGCTCGATGCTCTGATGTCCTATCCTGATCAAACCATCGTGGGGGACAAGGCGGAAAAGATCGTGCGCTACATCACTCAATCCCGCGGTAATCGCGACCATTGGGAAAATACACAAGAAAACGTCTTTTGCATGAATGCCCTTGCCAACTACGCCAAACGATACGAATCCACGACTCCCTCCATGAAAATTGTTGCCGCGTATGCGGGTCAATCCATGGGTGATGCTGCGTTCCAATCCCTGACCGATCAACCGGTGACGCTGTCCCATGCACTGATGCCTACGGATGAAGGAAAAAAGGAAACACTTTCACTTGAAAAATCCGGTGACGGGCGGGTTTATTACGCCACGCGCCTCACTTACGCTGTCAAAAATCCACCCGGCGATGTTAATGCGGGCATGGAAATACACCGTGAATACGCGCTGCGCGGGCTAGATGGAAAATGGGCGGTGTCCACGCCCCCTGTCACTATCAAGCGCGGTGATCTGGTGCGCGTTGATCTTTATCTTTCCATCCCCACCGCGCGCAATTTCGTGGTGGTGGATGATCCCCTGCCCGGCGGGCTCGAAACCGTGAACACGGATCTGGCCACCGCCTCCAGCGTCGATGCGCAAAATGCGAACAGTGATTTTGCCGGCGGGTCGTACTGGTTCAAATTCAACGACTGGCATGAATTCAATGCGTCACGGTGGAGCTTTTACCATCGTGAACTCCGCCATGATGCCGCACGTTTTTATGCGGACTGGCTGCCGCCCGGCAATTACCACTTGTCCTATATGGCCCAAGCCATTGCGGACGGCATCTATACCGCCCCGCCCGTAAAGGCACAGGAAATGTATGATGCAGATATTTACGGCCTTGGGGCGAAGGGGGAACTCGTTGTCCGCGAAACGCCTTAAATACGCGACACTGACTTGCGCGGGAGCTTGCCTGCTCTTTACGGGCGCAACGGTTGCGGGATTGCGGCCCGTGGTATCGGATTTTAACCGCGTGCGCAGCGATGCAAACGCGCTCACCATCACGGACCGTACCGGACAACCGCTCTCCATCTCCTATCAAACGGACTGGAATGCGGCGGACAATATCCCGCTCTATGAAATCCCTCCGCTGCTGGTACAGGCGTTCGTCTTTTCCGAAGACCGCAAATTCAATGTGCATCACGGTGTGGATTGGCGCGCGCGTATCTCCGCCCTCTGGCAAAATATACGTCATGGACAAACGGTGCGCGGAGCCAGCACCATCACCGAACAGGTGGTGCGGATGATCCATCCGCGCCCACGCAATCTCTGGTCGAAATGGCTGGAGGGCGTGGAGGCCACATGGCTGGAATCACACACGGACAAAAACACCATCCTTGAATTCTATCTGAACCAGATCCCCTATGCCGCGCACCGTCGCGGCGTGGTACAGGCGGCACGCTATTATTTCAACCGTGATCTGGATACACTCGATATCCGCGAAATGCTCGCGCTCGCCGTGCTGGCGCGGGCACCGTCCGCCTATGATCTGTACCGCGCGCCGCAAAAAATCGATGCGCCCCTAGAACGTCTGGCCGCCGCGATGAAAGAAGCACAAGTCTTGCCACAAAGCACCTATGCGGATTTTCAATCGCAAACGCTGGAAACGCACGCGCCATCTCTTCCCGTGGAGGCGCGTCACTTCGCTCGTTTTGCCCGTATGCAAAACCCTGCAGGCGTTATCCGCACCACGCTGGATGGTGGATTGCAAGCGCGGGTACAGGATATCATCGATGCGCGGGTGAAAAAACTCGGCTCCAAAAACGTCCACAATGCGGGCGCGTTGGTGATGGATTACACAACCGGCGACATCCTCGTCTGGGTCAATGCGGGGGCAATGGATGATCAAACGCCGGGCGGGAATATCGATGCCGTGCTCACACCGCGCCAACCGGGTTCGACATTAAAACCTTTTTTATATGCAACCGCGCTCGATCACACCGGATGGACGGCCGCCACATTATTGAACGATGCACCGGTAGCCGAAGCCGTAGGGGCGGGCCTTCACCGTTTCCACAATTACAGCTATACCCATTACGGACCGATCACGGTGCGCGAAGCCTTGGGTAATTCGCTGAACATCCCCGCCATCCTGACCATCCATGCCGTGGGGGTAAATCCGTTTTTGAATATCCTGCACCGGCTGGGCTATGACAGCCTTGATCGATCGGCGTCGGTTTATGACGAAGGGCTCGCGCTCGGCAACGGCGAAGTCACGCTTTATGAAATGGTGCGCGCCTATGCGGCACTCGCCAATCGCGGCGTAACGATCCCGCTGCAATCTTCTTTGGACGCGCGTCACAATGATATTCGCGATGCGGTATTTACACCGGAAACATCGTCCATCATCGGCAACATCCTTTCCGATCCGCGGGCACGGATGCTGGAATTCGGCCGCGACAGCATATTGAACTTTCCCGTCCGCACAGCGGTGAAAACCGGCACCTCCACGGATTACAAAGATGCCTGGACCATCGGATACAATGACCGGTATGTGGTCGGAATCTGGATGGGAAATCTCGACCGCACGCCGATGAAAGATGTCACGGGCTCCACAGGCCCCGCGCTTGCTTTGCGCGCGATTTTTCAGACCCTGAACGAAAATCGCGAAACCAAACCGCTTTATCTCAGCCCCGCGCTGATCGCGCAGGATGTCTGTATCCGCCCGCGTGATAACAACGGCGATTGCCCGCGCCGCACCGAATTGTTTGCCAAGGCTCCCGCCAATGATACGCCGGAAAAAACGAACACGGCCGCCATCGAACTTGTCCGTCCTACCAATGGATTACTGGTCGCCTACGACCCCCGTATTCCGGCGGATCACCAGAAATTCCGCTTTGAGCTTGCAGGCCTGAAAGACGGCGAAAACGCTGAATGGATTTTGAATGGCCATACGCTGGGTCGTTCGGACGGACCCCGCTATCTCTGGCTCGTGGAAAAAGGGAAACAGGCGTTGGAAGTCAAAATTTACAGCGTCGATGGCGGGCTGGTCCGGTCGCTGAATCCCGTGCATTTTCTGGTTCGCTAATGATTTGTGCGTCGCAAAAAACCCTTGATTCCGATCTTTGATCGGGTGATGATCGGGCGGAACAGGACGTTTGAAGAAAATATACAAACATAAACAAGACCTTATATAAAACCCTCGCGGCTCTTTCGTAGCAGAAAAAGTTTGTTATTTTCCATACTATTTGATAAACAAGCCCCGTTCTTAAAAAAACCGGAATTCATGGCCAAAAAGGCCGCAGGATACATAAAACTATGACTCAGGCCCCGGATCAAAAAAGCCCAACCATCATCCCCGTCATCCTGTGCGGCGGATCTGGTACGCGCCTGTGGCCGGCCAGCCGGGAATCCCGCCCCAAACAATTCCTTTCGTTGATGAACGAAGACTCGCTTTTACAAAATACCGTGCGCCGCGCGCTGGCGATTACAAACGCGCCGGCTTCCTCCGTCATGGTCATCACGCTCGGCGCGATGAAAAACGACATTGCGGCCCAGATCGGGGATGCGTCCGCACATATCCTGTGCGAACCGTCCGCGCGCAACACCGCGGCCGCCGTGGCCTTTGCGGCCGACTATGCCGCCAAAACATTTGGCGATGATGCCATCTTGTGGATTCTGCCTTCCGATCACCATATCGGCAACGAATCCGCGCTGGATGATTCCTTCCAATACGCGCTGCAATCGGCAAAAGACGGACACCTTGTCACCTTCGGCATTGCGCCAACACGCCCCGATACAGGATACGGTTATATCCGTGCGGGAAAGGCAAAGGACGGAAGCCATATTTTGCCCGTCGAACAGTTCGTTGAAAAACCAGATCTCGAGACCGCCAAAAAATATCTGGCCAGCGGTCAATATCTTTGGAACAGCGGGATGTTCCTGTTCACGGCAAAGAATGTTCTGGCCGAATTTTCGCAACATGCGCCACAAATTCTTTCGGGTGTGCGCGCGGCCGTAAAAACAAATGCCTGCGAACCCGATGCGCAATCCTACGCCGCCATCGAATCCAGACCGTTCGACAAAGCGATCATGGAACATTCGAACCGCGTAACCGTTGTTCCATCGAACCCAGGCTGGTCGGACATCGGCTCATGGGAAAGCCTGTGGGATTTGCGCGAAAAAGATGAAAACAACAATGTCTTGCTCGGAAACGCCATCACGCACAATGCCAAAAATTCACTGGTACAGGCACATGGAAAACTGATCGCCGTGGCGGGGCTCGACAATATTGTGGTGGTGGAAACGGACGATGCCATCCTGATCATGGACAAAACTGACAATGATTCCATGAAGGAACTGGTCAAAAAACTGCAAACCACCATTCCAACCGAATTTAAAAAGTAATTTTGAACGTAAAAAGAGGAAAGACGATGACGAAGACCGAAAAAATTATCCCCAATACCGAAGCCTTTGAACGCGAACCCCTGATCGCGCCGCAAGGTTTCCGCGAATATGATGCGCGCTGGCTGACGCCGGAAGATTTAAACCTGCGCGGGGCCCAAAAAATCGGTCTGGGCATCGGCACGTTGATCCATGAAATGGGTAAAAAACCTTCCGTCGTTGTGGGTCATGATTACCGCGCCTACTCCGCCTCCATCAAACAGGCCGTCATTCTGGGGTTGATCGAATCCGGTTGCGCGGTAAAAGACATCGGCCTTGCGCTCTCGCCGGTCGCCTATTTCTCGCAATTCGAACTGGATTGCCCGGCGGTGGCCATGGTCACGGCCTCCCACAATGAAAACGGCTGGACGGGTGTGAAGATCGGGGCGGAACGTCCCCTCACCTTCGGGCCTGAACTGATGGGCCGCTTGAAAGACATCGTCATGGAAAACCGCGGCGTTGCGCGTGCCGGTGGGTCCTACACCTATATCGACGATATCAAGGAAAAATACATTTCCGACCTTGCGAAGGATGGAAAACTCAAACGCAAACTCAAGGTCGTGGTTGCCTGTGGCAACGGTACGGCGGGTGTTTACGGCCCCGAAGTCCTGCGCCGGATCGGATGCGATGTCATCGAAATGGATTGCAACCTCGATTACACCTTTCCGCGGTATAACCCGAACCCCGAAGACATGGAAATGCTCCATGCCATGGCGGCGAAGGTCAAAGAAACGGGGGCTGATCTCGCCGTCGGTTTCGATGGTGATGGTGATCGTTGCGGCGTGATCGACAACACGGGCGAAGAAATCTTTGCCGACAAAATCGGCGTCATTCTCTCCCGCGAACTGGCGAAGGTTTACAAAAATCCCGTCATCGTCGCGGATGTGAAATCCACGGGCCTTTATTCCGCCGATCCGGAATTGCAGGCGCTTGGCGTCAAGGCAGATTACTGGAAAACCGGCCATTCCTACATCAAACGCCGCGTCAATGAACTCGGCGCGCTGGCGGGATTTGAAAAAAGCGGTCACTTCTTCTTCAACGCACCCATCGGCCGCGGCTATGACGATGGCGTCCTGACCGCCGTAACCATCTGCCGGATGCTGGATCGAAATGAAGGAAAATCGTTATCGGACCTGAAAGATGCCTTGCCCAAAACATGGGGCACACCAACCATGGCCCCGTTCTGTGCAGATGATTCCAAATACACGGTCGTTTCGGACATCGTCCAGACATTCGAAGACAAAAAAGCCAAAGGTGAAAAAATCATGGGCAGCGCGATTGCCGATGTCATCACCGTGAACGGCATGCGCGTGGTTTTAGAAGATGGAACATGGGGCCTGATCCGTGCCTCTTCCAATAAACCATCGCTCGTGGTTGTGGTGGAAAGCCCGGTGTCTGAATCCCGTATGTTCGATATGTTCGAATATATCGATGGCGTTTTGTCCACGTTCAAGGAAGTGGGCGAATACGACCAGAAGATCAGCCGGAAAAAAGCTGCGTAAACAAGTGCCGCTATAAACAATAAAAAAAACCGCGTATCCTTTGTGGGGATCACGCGGTTTCTTTTACTTTGTCGCTTATTTGTCCAGATTCACCTGGTCTTTGTTGGTAATGGCCCCGACCGCGCCACCGGCCAGACCGCCAATCGCTGCGCCGGCCCACGGGTTTCCGCCTGTTAACGCCGTTCCCACCGCGCCCGCGCCTGCGCCAATCCCGGCGCCGCTCAGGGCACGTTCGCCGCGTGTGTTCCCGCATGCGGTAAGACCGATCGTTGCAACCATCAATGTCATAACTGTCAGTTTTTTCATTTTTTACTCCTCTTCTTTCTATTAAAAAATCAATGAATCATGTCTTCGTAATCCAGCCCGTCATCGAACTGGTGATTCATAGCCGCCATGGCGTAATCGCGCGGCACATTCAAAATATCGCTGTAAACATCGACCAGAATGTCGTTCACACCGGCTACTTGCGGCAATTCATCGCCCATCGGGATGCCGTTGTACATGGAAACAATCTCATCGATGTTTTGCTCACGCATTGTTTCAGTCTTCAGGATTCTCACGTCTATCTCCTTTGATCTTTCAATTCGTTCACCTTACAAACGATGCCGATAAACTAAAGTTCCCACCCGTTCCGCCTTTAAAAAGGAAAACGCCCCTGCAAGGGGGGCGCAAGGGCGTTTCCTGAACCGAACCGGCCATATATGGCGGAACGGTTAATTCGATTTTGTGGATTCCTTGTGGGTTTCGAACTGGGCTGTCTGGCTGGCGTTCAACTTATAGGTATATTTACCGCCGTTGTTGGCCATTTCCAGTGCGTCATAATTCAACGCCACCTTGTCACCGCCCATACCCAAAATGGTATCGAACGTCACGATCAGGTAATCCGCATCGTCCTTGTCGAAAATCACGTCATCAACCTTGGCAATCGCCTTTCCTGTGTGATCCACCACTTTGGATCCGACGATGTTTTTGACACTGTAAAGACCTGCCGGGATTTTATCGGAATCATAGGGGGTTGCCGTTTTGACGGCGGCCTCACTGATATTCACGATAACATCCTTGTCGGGGTTGATACCGCGTACGATGGAATAATCGAATGAAGCCTGTTTGCCACCCAAACCGAAAATATCTCCGTCATTGACAATCACGCGCTTGGCTTCACCGTTTCCATCTACCAGCACGTCCTGAATATCTCCAACCTCCTGGTTTTTCGGGCCCTTTACATCGGCACCCAAAAGAAAGTTGGCCGATACATCGTTATGAACGTCCAACGTCGATACTGCCTTCACGTCCTTTTCGTCCGTAAAGTATGCCTTCATATCCGTATAGGTTTCTTTTAATGCGGCCCCGGCTTCTTCGGTTTTTTCATCAATCGCCTCGCCGGCCTTGGTGGCTGTATCTGAAATCGCATCACCTGTTTTTTCCAAGCCGTTTTCGATTTTGGTACCAAGACTCGTTTCGGCCTTTACATCCGCCTTTACTTCAGCCGCAAGGGCTGGATAAGCAGCAAAAAGCGCGATAAAAGACGCGCCTAGCAAAATTTTCTTTGTCATGGTGATAGGCATATTGTTCTCCTGTGCATTGAAATGGGTGTACGCTTTACGAACACCCCGCAAAGCAAAAGGTTCCCAATCAAAAAAGGCCCCTGCATAACTGCGGGGCCTTTTAAGATTCTTGTGGAGCAAGAAATTTTTGTTATCGAGATGTCGTGTGGTCGTCGATTTCATCGCCAACTTCTTCCACCGCTTCGCTGATGGAATCGCCAATTCTCTGGTCCAGTGGTTTTTCGCGTTCCTGATAACGGACGACCATCACGCTTAAAATTCCAACCAGAACGATCGTGATAACGACCAAAAGTCCTCTATTTGTCATGGGATATTTCCTCCTCTTGTTGATTAATTTTTCGGCGGAACTTCTTGCTGAATGCTTTCGCCTGCGTTTTCAATATCTTCGCCGGCACCGTGTACCGTGTTGGAACAAGCGCCCAATGCGGAAACCAGCAAAAGACCGGACAATGTTAAAAGAATAGATTTTTTCATATTTTTCCTCACTTTATGAATATCTCCTGATGTGACAACGGGCGAATCCTGAAAATGGTTCCGCCCGTTTCAATTCGTTTTTTAATGTGTTTTGTCACCGAACTTGTCGCCAGCCGCAAATCCCGCCAACGCCGCCATGAGCAACGCAGATTTCGGATTGTCGCGGATCGGGTCTTCCAATTCGTCGATGAGGGATTTAACACGCGCCTCCATCTCGCCAATGAAATTGCCATCAAACGAAGGTTTCTTCATGGCGCCCTGTTTGCTTTTAACCACCAGATAACCGGCAAGGGCGATTCCTGCGGATACAATAAACAAGGCCCCCGCCACGAATCCCGCAGCTACGGGCGCACCCAAAGTCAACGCCAGATACGCATACCCCGCCCAAACCGCGTAGATAAAACCCATCACGGCAAAAATGACCGCTATGGCATAATACCCCAGCCCGGCTGTTTTCTTCTTGGTCGTCCTGACGGCAGCACCCGCCATCAGACCGTTGACCAACAACTCCCTGACCAGCGGAGACATGTTAGCCCCGTCTGCCCAAAAGCAGGCTGGCGATCATGCCGCCGACAAAGGCAAAAGCAACGGATTGCCCGGGATTGTTACGGACGAAAGAAACCATTTCACCGTAATATTCCTGGCCCTTATCTTTAGCCGTATCCATATGCTGGCGGGCCTGTTCGCCGGCAGCACTCAAATGCTTCTTGCCTTCAACCTTGAGATTCTGCCCCAGCGTAGCGGTATCGTCGCGCAGAACACGCATGTCTTCGCGGATCGTCTCCAGATCTTCCCGGATCGGGCTGACCTCCGCTTTTTTCTTCAGGCTGGTGATTTCGTTTTTTGCTTCACGTAATATTTCCTTGGACATCGCGTTTCTCCTTTTAAAGGTTGTTGGAATACGCGCAGCCAACGATGTGCGGAGCGTAAAGTTCCCTTAAAAGACGAAAATGTTGCCGGATCAGGCTTTTTTGATCTCGCCACAGAACATATAGCCCGCACCGCGGATGGTTTTGATGAAATGCGGGTCTTTGGGGTCGTCCCCCAACTTTTTACGGAGGCGGCCGATCTGGATGTCCACCGCGCGGTCGAACGAATCATAATCGGTTTCGCGTGTGATTTCGAACAAACGCTCGCGGCTGAGCACCCTGTTCGATGCGCTGACCAGTGCATCGAGCAATTTGAATTCACCGCTGGTCAAATCCGCAGAGGCGTTGTTTTTATCAAAGAGCTGGTATTGCCCACGATTTAACGTCCATTCCCCGAAACGCACCACATCGGCATTTTCAGGGGCATTATCCTGCGCCGCGGGGACGGATTCTTCGGCACGGCGCAACACGGCCTTGATCCGCGCGGATAACTCCCGCATCTCGAACGGCTTTGTCATGTAATCGTCCGCACCCATTTCAAGGCAGATGATTTTTTCCGTGGTATCGCTTTTGCCGCTCACGACGATCACGGGGATTTTTTTCATCGCGCGCAATTGCCCCAGAAGACTGATCCCATCTGTATCGGGCAAAACCAGATCGAGCAAAATAATATGCGGCGGCGTTTCCTTGATGGTTTCCAACAGCTCTTTGCCGCTGCGAACAGAGACGGTGTTGTACCCCTCGCCTTCCAGATAATGGCTGACAACCAGTTGCAGACCTTCATCGTCATCGACGCTCAGGACGGTGGCCTTGGGCATTTTGGCGGATTTCCTAGGGTTAAGTGTTTGATAGGGAATTATATAAACTGATTGTTACAGAAAAGATACAAAGTTTTTCTACTCCGAAACAATTGCGACAAAAACCGGTTACGAAGCGGCGATAGCCTAACACCATAACGCAATGACACACGAACAAAGGAGCTACAAAATGTTTAACCAAGCCGATCTCGTGAAAGAAATGCCCAAACTGCGCAAATTCGCAACAAAGCTGACGCGCAACGTATCGGAGGCCGAAGACCTACTGCAATCCACCTTGCTGCGTGCGCTGGAAAAAAAGGACTATTTTGAAACCGGTACCGACCTGTTCAAATGGAGCTCAAAAATTATGTATAATCTTTTTGTCACGGCCTACCGTCGCAAAACAAAATTCGAAAGCCAGTATGATCCCTCCTTCCACATCGACAACCAGTCGGTCGAAGGCGATCAACAGGACAAGCTGGAAGTGAAAGCTCTGGCCCGTGCCATGGAACAGCTTTCCTCCGAACACCGTGAAATTCTGGTCATGGTCTGTGTCAAAGGGATGCAATATCAGGAAGTCGCCGACCTGCTGGCCATTCCGGTGGGGACTGTGCGCTCCCGCCTGTCCCGCGCCCGCAACCAGTTGATCGCGCTGATGGAAGGTCCGGCAAATTCCGGCTACGGCCCGAATGGCGATGACATGGGTGAAACCCTCGAACGTCTGGCCGCCTAGACGAACACCTGACCACTCATTGCGTTAAAAATTATGCAGCCCGGCTTTTATCGCCGGGCTGTTTTTCTAACATCTCCAGAATGGTGGTCTTTAGATCGGCTTCGACGATCGGCTTGGACAGATAGGCATCCATGCCCGCTTCGATACATTTGTCCTTGTCGGCAACCAAGGCATGCGCGGTCAAACCGATGATCGGTGTCTTTTCGATGGCCTGCTCTTCTTCCATCTTCCGGATGGTGCGCGTGGCGGTCAAACCGTCCATTTCCGGCATCTGCACATCCATGAGGATCAGGTCGTAATGATTTTCTTTCCAGCGTTGCAGGGCCTCCAGCCCGGTCTTGGCAATGTCATACCGGCATTCCAGGGAATTGAGCAGATAACTCAACACGACAATGTTGCCTTCGTAATCTTCGACCAAAAGAATTTTCTTTTCGCCGCCAATCGCCGCGCGCAGCCGGTCGTTCAGCTTTTGCACCTTGATGACCTCATCCATATCCACGTCCTGCTCTCCGGATTGAACGGATGTGAAGGGAAGAATGAAGGAAAAGGTTGAACCCGCTCCCGGTTTGCTGTCGGCCTTGATAACACCGCCCATGATTTCGGCCAAATTTTTGCTGATCGGCAGGCCGAGCCCCGTCCCGCCGTAACGGCGCGAAACGGTGGAATCCGCCTGTCTGAATTTTTCAAAAATGACCCCGATCGCACTTTCGGGGATACCTATTCCCGTATCGGTGACATCGATCTTTAAAATATGTGATTCTGCGGCGGGCTCTATTTTCGCCGTCACGGTAACGCTGCCTTTTTCCGTGAATTTGATGGCATTTCCGGTCAGATTGATCAAGATCTGGCGCATCCGCTGCTTGTCGCCGTAAAAGATGGTATTTTTCAGGTCACTGTAATCAAATGTGAAGGTCAGGTCTTTTTCCAATGCCTTGACCGACATCATGCTGACCACCTGTTCGAACATTTCGCCCAGCGGAAATTTTTGTTTGTGGAGCTCGACTTCCCCGCTTTCGATTTTTGAAAAATCCAGAATGTCTGTAATCAACTCCTTCAACGTCTCGGTGCTCGTTTTAAGTGTCTTGATCAACCTGAAACTTTTTTCATCAAAGGCCGCCGGTTCCTTGTTCAGAATTTCCGCGATACCGCTGATCGCGGTCAGCGGGGTACGGATCTCGTGGCTCATATGCGCCAGAAAATCGCCTTTCGCCTGACTGGCCGCTTCTGCGCGGTCACGTTCTTCTTTTATTTGACGCTCGTGTTCTTTTATGTACGAAATATCGGTATGGGCACCTATAAACCGCAACGGCATACCGCTTTCATCGAAAATGGCCTTGCCGCGCGCATGGATCCAAACCGGTCGGCCCGATTTGTGGTTCATGCGGAAGATACTGGAAAATTCGGAAAGGCTGCCGTTGATGTAATTGTTAAAATTTTGCCAATAAGTGTCGCTGTCTTCGGGATGCAGAAGGGATTTGAAGACTTCTTCGCTGCCTTCGATTTCGTTTTCCTCGTAACCCAGCATTCTCTTGAATTGCGCAGACCAGAAAATTTTTTTCGTTTTGAAATCCCAATCGAAAATACCGTCATTCGAACCGCGTACGGCCAAACGCATCCGTTCTTCGGATTCTTTCAGGCTGGCTTCGGTTCTTAAATATTTCGCCTGCGTGTTCAAAAGATACCAGTTGAAGACGAGGATCACGAGCGCTGAAAAAACACCACCGATAAACAAACTCATCTGGTAATTGCTGATCATCTGCGAAAGACGTTTTTCGCGCAGTCCCAAAAGTCTGTATTCCTCCTTCATCACCTCACCGATCAGGCGGAATGAATCGTCGCGCGTTGAAACAATCGCATCGTAGTCGCTCAGACCGGGTGCCTGGATGGAATCCTTATATTCGGCAATTTTTTCATCTAGCAAATCCTTCAAACGGAACGTCAGATGTTCGATTTCCGTCATCCGGCTGGTTTGTACGGCGTTGTCCTTGACCAGATCGCGAAGCATGGCAATCTGGTTCGAGATATTCGCTTTTTCTTTTTCATAAGAACCGCTGTCGGCATTCTTGTTGATCACCAGATTGCGTTGTTCACTGATCAACCCTGTCGTAATGGTGTAAAAATCCTGCGCCTCCATAATAATTTTCTGGGTGTGGTCAACCCAGTAATTGGATTTTGCGATTTCCTGTCTGGAGGAATAGGTGTGATAAGCCAGTCCGACAACGCACAATCCTAGGACGGACGAGAAAATGATAAAATTCCGGAACAGGACGGGGTTGCGCGTCACGATTGATCCTATGTCTGTGCTTGCGGGCACCACTATATTGCGCTGATGGAACACGGGTCAATAAAAAAATGACGCTCGAAAGCGTCATTTTAATTTTAAAACAATTACTTAGACGGGCGGAGCCTTTCCCCGCAGCGCGTTCATCAGAACGGCGACAAGGAAAAGTGCCAAAAAGACCACGAATATGATTTTGGCAATTTCCGCAGAAGCCGCCGCGATACCCGTAAATCCAAAGACCGCCGCAACGATGGCGACGACCAGAAACGTCAATGCCCAATTCAACATTTTCTTTCTCCCTTATTTGTCCACTGTGCATGTTTATACGTGACAAACGGTACGGCGGCCAAAAAGTTCCCGGGCTTTTTAAGGGAACCAAAAGCACAATCATCTTGTTTTTGGAATATAAAGGCGGTTAAAAAACAATATGACACTGGATGATTTCACAGATCTGGAACTTCAGGCGTTGCTGGACGGGGAGCTGGATGAGGCTCACGAACGACGTCTGTTAAAAGCCCTTGAAAACAACCAGGATCTCCGCCGCCGCTATACGACCTATGCACGGCAACGTGATTTGCTAAAAAACTGGTGGAAAGACAATTAAACAAATCAAAGCGGCTTTACAGCCGCCTTTTTTTATCTATCTAGGTACAAGGTATTCTTTAACGCTACCTTTTTCATTTTAGGAGATATTTCATGGTTACCCAAAAGTTACTGCCCGCCTTGGCTTTGTCGGCAGCATTGTTTTCATTTTCTTCGGTCCCCGCCTTTGCGGCGGATACCTATAAACTCGATCCTTCACACACCACGGTGATCTGGAACGCCAACCATTTCGGCTTTTCAAATCCGCACGGGTTGTTCTCGATGCTCGAAGGCTCCGTCACACTCGATGAAACATCACCGGAAAAGAGCAGCGTCGAAGTCGCAGTCAACACACAAAATCTTTTTACCGGCAATCCAAAATTCGACGATCACTTGAAGAGCAAAGATTTCTTCAACATTGGAGAATTTCCGACGGCCACCTTCAAAAGCACGCATGTTGAAAAAACAGGTGACAATACGGCCAAGGTCACGGGCAATCTGACCATCCTTGGTGTAAGCAAACCTTTAACGCTGGATGTAACGCTGAACAAAAAAGGCGAACACTTCATGACAAAAGCGCCGACCGTTGGTTTTAGTGCGACAGGCGTGATCAAACGGTCTGAATTTGGCATGAACCTGGCCATTCCCGGCGTTTCGGATGAGGTGCCGATCACGATCGAGGCCGAAGCCAATATGGGCTCTTGATAATTTTCAAACTTTGTCAAAGCCCGCCTGTGCAATCGTATACAGGCGGCTTTTTTTATCCGGATTTTGTTGACAAATGCCAAGAAGTTTAAGATAGTGTAAAAATAACAAATAAAAAAGCGGCGCACCGAATAAAAAAACCGCATAAACACACAGGGAGTTACCATGATTATATCCTCACAAACATCACCGTAGATTCGCGCACCTTTGTGGAGCACTGATCCCTTTTCTTTCGTACCCGCATTGGGTCCGAAAATGAAAAGCCGCGTCCGCTTTCGCTCGCATAGACAAAAATAACGCACCGAGTGAGCGCGGGCGCGGACGGATCACATCTTTAAAAAAACTATAAAAACAAAACAACTTCTAAACAGGGAGAACGAAGAACCATGCCTACAGAAAACAAGGAACGCTTTGCCGGACTGAAAGCCCAGATGGCAGCTGCTGCTGAAACCCGCGGGGAAACCACCACGGGACTGGGCCGCTTCAAACGCCGCGAGACGGTGGAACAGGACAACACAACCACAAAATCGGCGGTTGAAGAAACGGCCGTCTTTAAAATCCTGAACGATTCCTCACTTGATCCCAAAGAAAAAGCGCAAAAAGTTGCGGAACTTCTTTTCTTCAATGAAGAAGACCTTGAAGCCAACGCCACGGCAGTTGCCGAAAACCAGGCGATGGTGGCGCAATTGCTTGCGGATTTCGTGGAACACAACAAACAATCCATCATGCTGACCCGCGACAACCCGCTCTCGGAATTGCGTACCGGCATTCGCGATGTTTTTGAAAAATACCACACGCTGGTACAGGGTCGTGAAGATTTGAAAGAAAAACTGACCGCCATCGATGAAATCATTTCCAAACATGGCGGCCCGGAAGGTCTGATCACCGCGCTTTTGAACGCCAAAACCAAAGAGGCGGAAAAGAAAGAAATGGATGATGCCGTTCGTGCGGAAAGCGAACGTGTATCCGCCCTCACCAGCGATGTCCGCGATCTGGACCGCAGCACCAGCGTGCTGCGCGCCACGATCGAAGAACAGGAAAGCGACCGCTTGCTGTTTTTAAAAGGTGAAAAAAAGCGGCAGATCGCTGCACAAAAAGAGGAACGCATCCAAAAAGAGGCCGACCTTGCGATTAAACGCCAAGATTTGGCGGCGGCGAATGAGGCGCTTTCTGCAAAAACCGTAAAACTCGACACCTTTATGGCCACGGAAGACTACCAGCTTCACCAAAAAATTCTTGGTATCCTTGATATCGGCACCGATGAATTCAAAGGAAAGCTGACAGACCTTTCCAATGTGACGCTTGGGTATATCGACGATACATCCGCTACGCTGGCGGGTGTGCGGGCGCAGCTTGAAAAACTCCTGGGCCGTGTTACGGGCGTCCATACGCTCACGCAAAACACCGCGGAAAACGTGGCCATTCTGATCGAAGGTCAGGAAATGGCCCAACGTCATAACGCCACGAAGATGCAGGAAATCGAATCCAGCGAAGTCGGCGGCGGCGTTGAAGGTATGAAGCGGGAGAAAAAACTGCGTGCCCTTCATCAACATGTCTCGGCGGTGGAAAAGACAACGCAATCCACGGCGTCCGTCTCCGGAGAGCTTGGAAAGGTTCAGGTCAGCCTGACCAACTTCAAAGACCAGATGCAAGAAGGTCTGGCGGATTCCATAGAGCAGCAAATGCTGGCCGTGGGCAGTGCGGCAATGACCGGAAACGCCACATTGATGCGGATTGAATCGCTGGCCACGTTTGTCCAGGGACTTGTGACCAAAGGACAGTATATGAGTGAAGCCCAACACTTCCTCGGCGATATGGCCAAGGAAATGGAACGCTCCTTGATGTCCCGCATGGCCAAAAACGAGGGTCTGCGCGGCGTGGCCGATGTCTTGAAAGAAATGACAGATGCCATGGATGACCGCAACGATGTTGTTCTGGAACTTGCCAAAGACAGAAAAGGATTGATCGACCGTTTGATCGATCAATCGAAAGAGCTTGCCCGCGTCAATCAGGACGCGCTGGGGATTGAGAGCGAGATCAACCGTGAGGTCTATCTCAAGAAGGATGGTGAAGCCGTGACGGCAGAGGCTCCCTCGCCTCTGAAACTCGGCTAAGCCTGTGTGGGGTGGGATCGCGCCCGGGTGCGGGGGCGGTCCCACTAACCGCAAATAAAAAACAAAAAAATATGGAACAGGGAGTTCTTTCTATTATGGGTAAAAACGGCAAAAACGGGTTCGACAAAAACGAATTGCTGATCGATCTGGAAGATTATGTCGAAGGTCTGGATCTGGATACCGTTCTGGTCGGCGATCAGGACATCGAAAAAATTTCGAGTATTCTGGGGCAGAGCCAGAATTCAAACATCATCTATGTCGGCAAAACCGGCCTTGGCAAAACCGCCACCATCCACGGCATTGCCCAGCGCAAGAAAGACACGATCGACGGCACCCTGCCCGAAGGGGCAAAACGTCTTCCCTTGCACATGATTGATCGGCGTTTTCTGCTGCTCGATACAAATACCTTGTTCGAAGAAAATGACCCGGACAAAATCCAGCAAAGCATCAAACGGATTTTTGCCGAACTGGAAAAACCGGGAGACCATGTTTTGATCATCGAAGATGCCAATGACTGGCTCCGCGGGATCGAAGACAATCAATGTCAGGGGTTGATTTCCACCTTTGTCCGTGAACTGAAAAAGGGAGCATTCCAATCCATCCTGATGGTGCGCGACGAACCCGGAAAAAACAATCTGGGGGCCGTCATGGGTGCCCATTCCGAAATGACGGAACAATTCACGATTCTGGAGAAAAAACCGCCGTCAAAAGAAAACGTTCTGGAGATCATGCGCAAGAGCAAGGAAACGCTGGAACGCCATCATGATGGCCTCCACATCACCGATGCCGCCAATGATGAAATCGTCAACCTGACCTTTTTATATCCAAATTTGCGCATTTATATGCGTGAACAACCGGCCCGTGCGCTGCGGATGCGCGACCAGATTGCGAGCATTTTTGTGACCCGTATGCAATCCCGCCCGAAAGAGCTCGATGCGCTGGAATCCGAACTTTCCAGACTGAAACATGATGAAAGTAGAGAAGCCATCGCGCGTAAAGCTGAACTGAATGCGAAAATCGATGGCATCAACGAGGTCTGGGAAGAACGCGCCCGCGCGCTCGGGTCCGCCTACCGTGAAAAAAGAAAGTATGAAAAAGACCTGGTAGAACTGGAAGACGAACACACCAAGGAAATCGATGCGTTAAAGGAAAAGCTCCACAACGAAAAAGGCCGGGAACCCACCGATGCCGAAATGAATGGCATGAAATCCAATGAAATAAAGCACATTGAAGGATTCATCCGTGCAACGCGCAAAGCCGTGGAAGAAGCCAATCAAAAGGCTGCCGCGTTGAAAGGCGAACATAATGACCGCCTGACGCTCGATGTTTCGGAGGTACGCGAATACTTTTCTGAACTGTCCGGTATACCAACCAAAGATTTGAACGCGAACGAAGCAACCAAGGCACTCGATATCGACAAACGACTCAAGGATAAAGTCTACGGGCAGGATGATACCATTGATACCATTGCGGGCGCCATCAAACGCGCGAAGGCGGGCCTGAAAAACCCGAACCAGCCGATCGGATCGTTCATGCTGCTGGGATCTTCCGGTCTTGGCAAAAGCTATATCGGGGAATGTCTGGCCGAAGATTTGTATGACGATAAAGATTCGCTGACCGTCTTCGATATGTCCGAATTCATGGAAAAACACACGGTCTCCCGTCTGATCGGCGCACCCCCCGGCTATGCGGGGTATGGCGAAGGCGGCGCACTGACAAACGCCGTCCGCCGACGCCCGTATCAGGTCGTGATGCTGGATGAAATCGAAAAGGCACACCCCGATGTGTTCAAGATCCTTTTACAGGTTCTGGACAAGGGCCGCCTGTCCGATGAACTCGGCACGGTAGATTTCCGCAACACGGTGTTCATTATGACGACCAATCTTGGACAACACATGTCCTTTGATGCACACCGGAATTCCGCCAACAGTGAATCTGAGATCAAGGGCGAAGCCCGCAAGATTTTCCCGCAGGAATTGATCAACAGGGTGGACAGCTTCCTTCTTTTAAAGGCACACACACCGGACAATATCGCCCGCATCCTGCGCCGTGATTTGTCGGCCTTGAACAAAATGATGGCGGGCAAAGGAATCGATGTATCACTCTCCGATGCCGATATCACGTCCCTTGTCGATGACAAATACAAGGTAGAAGAAGGTGCACGGCAAATTCAGAAATTCGTTGCCGGAAAGATGACGAACAAAATCGCCGATGTCGTCTTGGAAAATTCATCCAACAAGGATGGTGGCACCATCACCGCGCATTACCATGCGGACAAGGATGATTTCACGCTCGACTTTAAACCAAAGGAGAAGGCACCGGAAACGCCCGTCGCAGATATTGAAAAAACAGCCGCCGTTCCGGGCGGTGCGCCGGGAGCGGCCGCTATGGCGGGTATTCCGCACATCACCTGGCAACGCCCCGCGCTCAGTGCCGTCTTCGCACCGGTTATGAATTAGGGAGGTCAAAATGTCGAATGCCTTGAAAGATGCAAAAGAAGTCCTCGATGCCTCGAAACGTGCCATGGAAACCATTCATGCCCGCGAACAGGCGGAAAAAAAGGTCGAAGAAGACAGTCCTGAAACGCTCGCGCAAAAAGTCCGTGATATGGCCATCGGCACACGCCGCATCGTCAAAATTTATGATGCGGCCATGGATTTTTACGAAAAGGTCAAACCATGGGTTGGCCCTGTTTTAAAACCGATTGGATGGACAGCGCGCGGTTTAAAAAACGCGTTTGTCTTTGCGGCCTATGAGCGTGAAAACGGGGAACGCAAACTCGATAAAGATGGAGATCCTGTCTTTTCGCCAAAACGCTTGATGAAATCATTCGTCGCGGCGGGGATGATCGGCGCATCGGCGGCGGCCGGCGTACAGGCGGCGTATTTTTACGGCACACAATTTTCCGAACTGGTTTATGTGACGGGCAAGGAACAAATCGTTCCCGGTGAAAAATATCAGTTTACAGGCTGCACCTCACTTCCCTGCAGCACGGCGAACGACAATGGAAAATATTACCAGATCGAAAAGGGTCTGGTGTTTCCGACACTGATCTATCCCGAAGACGATGTCTTCGCCAATATCCCGGCGCTAAACGCGGCGTGTCATGTCGAAGGCTACGG
>CAYRDI010000026.1:0-29088 GCA_964423095.1 uncultured Micavibrio sp. | reverse complement strand
ATGGGCAAGGCGATGATGGGCACGGGCGAAGCCGAAGGCGAACGCCGTGCGATTGAGGCTGCTGAAGCCGCGATCAACAACCCGCTGCTTGATGACATCTCTATGAAAGGTGCGCGTGGCGTTATCATCAACGTCACAGGTGGCCTTGATATGACCCTGTTCGAAGTGGATGAGGCCTGCAACAGAATCGGTGAAGAAGTCGATCCGAATGCCAATATCATCGTCGGTTCCACCTTCGATGAAGCGATGCAAGGCCGCATGCGCGTCTCTGTGGTTGCCACGGGGATTGATGCGCACGAAGCCAAGCAAACGACGACCGGCACGGGGGGCGTTCGCGTAACCGCCGTGGGAAAGCCGGTATCGCTGCCTGAAGCCAAACCGGTATTTGAGCGGGCCAAACCGATTGTGACAACCCGCACGACGGCCCCCATTGGCGCACCGCTTTATCAACCGGCACAACCCTTGCAGCAACAGCAAGCCGCGCCGTCCGCACGGGCCTATGACGAACCAGAACGCGATATGTTCGAACAACAGGAATTTGCACCGGCTCCGGCTCCGCAAATGCCGGTTGCCGAACAGCCGCCCGTGGCATCCTATGCCGCGGCGAAATCGGCAACGGCACAGGCCGCCGGCCTGCGCGGGACATTGCATGACGGGCAGTTCATTCCCCCGAAAGCGGTTGTGCCCGAACAACAGGATCCGGCTGCGACCTATTCCATGGGCGGGTTCGTTCCGCCGCAGCAACCGGGGCAGGGCTATAGCCTGCGTCCGCCGGTGCCGGGAACGGGTGTTCAATCACAGGCCAGAAAAACACCATCCCTGTTTGAACGCATCACCAGCGGCGTCCGCCATGCGGCCCGCCAGATCGAGCAACAGGTGGATGATCTGGGATCGGATGATACGGGTTCGGCGCAGGTTGCGACCGGTACGGGCGGGGGGAGCTTCCATTCTTCCTTGCGTGCCCAGCCGCGTGTTTCGGAAAGCCCCGCACAGGGACAACTGAACATCGATGCACCGGCCGCCAGCCGTGCCAAAAGCGAAGAAGAACTGGATATTCCTGCCTTCCTCCGCCGTCAGGCCAACTGACCACGCCTTTAAAGATTTACGGAATTTTTTCTGAGTGTCCTCCAGAAAAAATTGAACTTACGGGGCCCCCAACGGGGCCTCTTTTTTATTTGTTTTTCAATGTGTTGGAATTGTAACACAGCGCAACAATCAGTGATTTGAGCTGTACGGACCCCGTCCCTATATTTAGCGTAGGATATATCGCCATGCAGCACACCCTACGTCAAACCATAGACATTTCCGGGATCGGCCTTCATTCGGGCCGCACCGTGACCATGCGCCTTGTTCCGGCGCCGGTCGGCCATGGCGTGGTGTTCAAACGCACGGATATGGAAGAGGGAACGAACATTGTTCCGGCCTCTTATGACCGCGTGGTGGACACGCGTCTTTGCACCCTGATCGCCAATGACCAAGGCGCCCGTATCGGCACGATCGAACATTTGATGGCGGCCCTGCGCGGCTGCGGCGTTGACAACGTGCTCGTCGAACTCGACGCCGCCGAAGTGCCGATCATGGATGGATCGTCCAAACCCTTCGTCGAAGCCATCGATGCTGTCGGGTTGGCCGAACAATCCGCCCCGCGCCATGCCATTAAAATCCTCAAAACGGTCACGGTGCGCGATGGCGATAAAATCGTTTCTTTGTCGCCGTCCGATGTGCCGGTCTATGCGGGCCGCATCGAATTCCCCCATGAAGATATTGGCACGCAAAGCTATTCCTTGAAACTCGTGAACGGAAACTTCCGTCACGACGTGGCCGATTGCCGCACCTTCGGTTTCCTCAAAGAAGTTGAAATGATGCGCGCGGCGGGGCTTGGCCTCGGCGGCTCGCTGGACAATGCCATCGTGCTGGATGATGACGGTGTGATGAACCCGGATGGTTTGCGCTGCACCGATGAATTTATCCGTCACAAAATCCTTGATGCTGTGGGCGATCTGGCACTGGCGGGCGGGGTCATCCTCGGGGCCTATGACGGGTACAAGGGTGGCCATGCGCTCAACAACGCTATTCTCCACGCTGTCTTTGCCGATGCGTCGAACTGGATGCCGGTTGATCTCTATGGCGACATTGACGAATCGGAAAAGGTTTCCTTCGTTCCCGTATCCGCCACCCTAAGCCCATCGGCCCACTAACCCCTTCCAAAAACAGCGGAAAACCGCACTTTTTCCCCTTTTCAGGACAGGGGGCAAAGGCTATGGTTATGCCATGCGCAAAAAGACCCTGACCTCCATTCTCGCTTTGTCCCTGATCGCCGTTCTGCCAGCCTGTTCGTCGGATGGAAAGGACAAGGCGCAGGTCGAACGTCCCGCCGAAGATTTGTATAACGACGCACAAAAGGCGTTGAACGAAAAAGATTACAAAAAGGCAACCGCGTTGTTCGAAGAGGTGGAACGCCAGCACCCGTATTCCCAATTCGCGACAAAGGCGCAGTTGATGGCGGCCTATGCCGCGTATGAAGGGGATAGTTACGACGATGCCATTCTCGCACTGGATCGTTTCGTGGAATTGCATCCCGGTAGCGAAGACATCGATTACGCTTACTACCTGAAGGCATTGGCTTATTACGAACAGATTTCCGATGTCCGCCGCGATCAGGAAATCACGCAACAATCGCTCGATGCCTTCAATGCGTTGATACAGCGGTTTCCGGACAGCAAATATGCCCGCGATGCAAAGTTGAAGATGGATTTGACGCTGGATCACCTGGCGGGCAAGGAAATGGAAATCGGGCGGTATTATCTGAAACGCGGGCAAACGAACGCCGCGATCAACCGGTTTTTAAGTGTGGTCAAAGATTATCAGACAACGACGCAAGTGCCCGAAGCACTCGAACGTCTTGTTGAATGTTACCTGACGTTGGGGTTATACACAGAGGCCGAGCATGTGGCCGCCGTGCTGGGGTATAACTATCCAGGGTCGAAATGGTATGAAGATGCCTATAAAATCATCGATCCGAAACGCCGTGAACATTTGCTGGATAACCGTTCGGTGATGGATAAAACCATCGATTCCTTGTTCCGGGCGGATTGATGGGAAAAAGGAAGGTGATGCCATGCTCGCCGGACTGACCATTAGAAACGTGGTGTTGATCGACCACTTGCTGATCAATTTTCAAAAAGGCCTCTGCGCGCTGACCGGTGAAACCGGGGCGGGAAAATCCATTTTGCTGGACTCCCTTGGTCTTGCGCTTGGTGCGCGTTCCGAAAGCGGATTGGTGCGCAAGGGTGAAGAGGCCGCGAATGTCAGCGCGGAATTTGATCTGCCGCCCACACATCCCGTATTCACGTTTCTGAAAGAGCAGGGGATCAATGCCGAAAATCCGCTGATCCTCCGGCGCAGCGTGGCGACGGATGGAAAATCCCGCGCCTTTATCAACGATCATCCGGTGAGTGTGTCGTTGCTCAAACAGGCGGGCGATATGCTGGTCGAAGTGCATGGCCAGTTCGATACGCAAACGCTGCTCAACCCCAAAACCCATAAATCCATGCTGGACGACTACGCCGGCGCAGGTGATGATCTGGCGAAGGTTCGCCATTCCTGGAAAGAGTGGCAGGATGCACAAGGCACACTGGAAAAACGGATAGGTGATATGGACCGTGCGCGTGCGGAAGAATCCTATCTGCGCGCGGCACTCGAACAACTGGATGATCTCGATCCAAAAACGGGCGAAGAGGGAAGCCTGACGTTACTTCGTACCCGTTTGATGAAACGGGAACAGAATATAGATCATTTCAACAATGCCTATGCGGGCGCAGAAAATGCGGGTGCCGCGATGAATTCCATCTGGAAGGCTCTGGAAAAAGCCGGAGAGGGCGGCAGCGACATCGCCAAGGCCCTTGATCGCGCCATGGCGGAATTGCAGGAAGTATCGCACGGCGTTGAAACACTCATTTCATCACTGGAGGATAGCGAATATTCGCTCTCGGAGATTGATGACCGTTTGTTTGCGTTGAAAGGACAGGCGCGCAAACATGCCTGTAGCATTGACGACCTGCCCGCCAAACGTGAAGAGATGGCGGCACTTTTACGTGGAATTGAACATCAGGAAGACACGCTGGAAAAGCTCAAAACAGCTGTGGAACAGGC
The DNA here is from genome assembly GCA_964423095.1 of uncultured Micavibrio sp. Lineage (GTDB taxonomy): Bacteria > Pseudomonadota > Alphaproteobacteria > Micavibrionales > Micavibrionaceae > Micavibrio_A. The sequence goes on along the minus strand of CAYRDI010000026.1, from coordinate 24,936 downwards.
GCGCCGTGTCTATATGAAAGACGCACAGGCCCTTTCCAAGAAACGGGAAAAGGCGGCGCAAACGCTCGACAAGCTGGTGGCCAAAGAACTGGGACCTCTCAAGCTCGATAAGGCGCGTTTTGAAACGAATTTGGAAGCCATGAATGAATCCGATTGGGGTGCGGACGGCATTGACCGTGTGCAATTCCTGGTCGCCACAAATCCGGGCGCGGCGGCGGGGCCGCTTAACAAGATTGCTTCGGGCGGTGAAATGGCGCGGTTTATGCTTGCGCTAAAAGTTATTCTGGCCGAGGTCGGCGTGGCGCAAACGCTTGTCTTTGACGAAGTCGATAGTGGAATCGGTGGGGCCACGGCGGATGCGGTGGGTGAACGGCTTGCCCGGCTTTCACAAAAACGGCAAATTCTCGTGGTCACCCATTCACCGCAGGTTGCAGCCAAATCCTCCTATCACGCCATAGTCGTGAAAACAGGAAAAACAAACCCGACAACGAAAGTTTTGCCATTGTCCAATAACAATGACCGGACGGAAGAAATCGCACGGATGCTTTCGGGTGCGGAAATCACCAAGGAAGCGCGGGCACAGGCCGCCAAACTCTTGGAAAAAGCGGCGTAATTCATGACGAAACCCTTGTTCGATCTGTCGTACGAAGATGCGAAAACACGCCACAAAAAACTGGTGAAGGAAATCGTACACCATGATGAATTATATCATGGACAAGATGCGCCGGAAATTTCGGATGCGGAATACGATGCACTTCGCCGCGAACTGGAAAAGATTGAATCCGATTACCCGGAACTTGCTACCAAAGAAAGCCCTAGTGCTAAAGTGGGATCGGCTCCTTCAAAAGGATTTAAAAAAGTCCGGCACAGTGTTCCCATGCTGTCTTTATCCAACGTCTTCAGCGATGAAGAACTTTATGATTTTATCGACCGCGTCAAACGATTCTTGAATTTTGATGGTAATGTCGAAGTCGTGGCGGAACCCAAAATTGACGGGCTTTCCTGTTCGTTGCGATACGAGGGCGGAAATCTGGTGCGGGCGGCTACGCGTGGCGATGGCACGGAAGGGGAGGATATTACCGCGAATATTTTCCACATCGACGATGTTCCCAAAACCCTGCCAAAAGATGCGCCTGATATTCTGGAAGTGCGCGGAGAAATCTATATGCGCCGCGATGATTTCAATGCGTTGAACGAAAAGCAGGAAGCGGCCGGAAAGCAAATCTTTGCCAACCCGCGCAACGCGGCGGCAGGCAGCGTCCGACAGCTTGATTCATCGGTTACGGCGTCACGCCCGCTCCATTTTTTCGGGTATGCGTTGGGTGAGGTGAGCGAATATTTTTCCCGATCACAATGGGATATTCGCAAAAAATTGAAAGGCTGGGGTTTTGTTGAGGCCGAACCATCATCCCTTTGTATAACACCCGAAGATATTCTGGCCTATTACAACAAGGTCATGGTCATGCGCGCCGATCTTCCCTATGACATCGATGGGGTGGTGTACAAGGTTAACGATCTGGCATTGCAGGAACGGCTGGGCTTCGTTTCCCGTTCGCCGCGGTGGGCCACGGCGCACAAATTCCCCGCCGAAAAGGCCGTGACAATTTTAAAAAGCATCGACATTCAGGTGGGCCGTACGGGAGCATTAACGCCTGTTGCGCGACTGGAACCCATTACGGTGGGCGGCGTGGTGGTATCGAACGCCACATTGCACAACGAAGACGAAATCGAACGTAAGGATGTCCGCATTGGCGATCATGTCATCATTCAGAGAGCGGGTGATGTCATTCCCCAAGTGTTGGGGCCGATCCTGGAAAAACGTCCGAAGGATGCGAAAAAATATATCTTCCCCGATCATTGCCCTGTGTGCGGATCGATGGCCATTCGTGAAGAAGGCGAAGTTGCGCGCCGTTGCACGGGTGGTTTGATTTGCAAGGCGCAGGCGGTGGAACGGTTAAAACATTTTGTATCCCGCAATGCGTTCGATATCGAAGGGATGGGCGCAAAGATCATCGAAGAATTTTACGAAGACGGAATGATCAAAACACCCGGCGATATTTTCCGCCTGCAAAAAAACGATGCCGGATCCTTAACTCCCTTGCGTGCCCGCGAAGGGTGGGGTGATTTATCGGCCAAAAACTTATTCAATGCAATTGAAGACCGCCGAAATATTTCATTAGACCGGTTCATCTATGCGCTTGGCATCCGTCAGGTGGGGGAGGCGACCGCCAAAATCCTGGCGGCAAATTACGAAACCTTGCCCGATTTATCGGTCAAGATGGTGATGGCCGTGGCTGAGCGGGCCGCACATGAGGATGAGCATAAAAAGCCCGAAAATATAGGACCGGTGTATGCGGAGTTATGCTCGCTTGAAGGGATCGGTATGTCGATGGCCGATGATCTGGTCGGATTTTTTGGCGAACACCATAACAAAGAAATTCTGGACGACCTGCAAAAAGAGCTTTCCATACAGCCTTATATCCGGCCAAAGGTGATGGATACGCCCGTTGCCGGAAAGACGGTGGTGTTTACCGGCACGCTTACGACCATGACGCGGGCGGAGGCCAAGGCGGGGGCGGAACGTCTGGGCGCGAAGGTCGCGGGGTCTGTTTCGAAGAAAACGGATTACGTGGTGGCGGGCGAAGATGCGGGATCAAAGCTCAAAGACGCCAAAGAGCTGGGTGTAACGGTGCTGACCGAAGAGGAATGGAAAAGCCTGATCGTGTGATCCGGTTTATTTTTTCAAGGAACGCAGGTGCGCCAAGGCTTGTTCGATTTCCCTGGGATAATCGCGCCGTTCGATAAATTCACCGCCGCCGGTGTTGCGGGTCATGGAAAGTTCGAGCGATTTGTTCAATGCTTCGGACAATTCAAGGTCTTGTTGATCCAATGCAAGTTCGAGGGCGAAAAGAATGCGGTCGCTCAAACGGTCTTTGTTTTTTGTGAATCCCTGCATGGGCTAATCGGCTCCTAAAACGGCTTTAAATTTTCCAGTGTGGCAATATTATTCTCTTTGACCATTTTGTCAAAGGCGTTCAGGAACGCATTCCTGTATTCATCTTTTTCCATCAAAATTTCGTGATGGGCCCCGGGAATTTCAAGAAACGTCCCTTTGGTCAGGCGGCCCGCCACCAACCGGATCGGCGCGTTATCGACGATTTGATCATCGCCTGCCGCCGCCATCAAAACGGGGATCTGGATATTCCCGGCGAAATCAGGGTGGGTCAGGCGTGTGCAGGATTGAAGAGCTTTGATCACCCAGCCGAAGGTCACGCTGCCGACCTGCAATTCCGGATATTCTTTGGACCAGTAATTGTGAAGCGCATCGCGCACGCCATCGTGTGAGAACTTGTCCGAACCGTTCGAACTGCGCGATGTTTCACGCCAGTCCGACCCGCCGAAGACATAGAGTTTTCCGACAATCGGCAAAAGCGGGTGGATGAAAAAGGCCAGAAGTTTCAAGGGCCATATAAAATTATAAATACCGAGCAGGGGGGCCGAAAACGCCGCTGCATCAAAGAATTTTGGGTATTTGGCCAGAAACTGCATGCCGATATTGGCCCCCATGGAATGCGCCAGCATGATCATGGGAATACGGCCGCGGTCCGGGTGGACGGAAGACGGCTTCACATAGTCGGCGACAAGTTTGTGCAAGTCCGAAACATCCGCATCGAACCCATCGGAATGGCGGCGTTGCGGTTTGTTGGCAAGGCGGCCGGAACGTCCCTGATATTGCCAGTCGATAAACCAGAACGCATAACCGCGATCCAGCATGTCATGCGCGAGCTCATAATATTTTTCGGCAAATTCGCTTAACCCGCCAAGGCAGACAATGACGGCAGAAGGCGGTTCATCCCGTTGTGGAAAGACCGATCCGTAATGGATTTTATGGCCCGTTTCAGGATTCACGAAAGAATGCGTGCGCCATCCTTTGGGGGCGAGGAACCGGTCGGTGATTTCAAACGTCATGGAAACTTACTTTCAATCAGGATTCGAGGGCTTTCACGACGTTTTCAGTAACCTTTTTGGCATCGCCCAAAAGCATATAGGTGTTGTCGGCATAAAAGAGCGGGTTGTCGATGCCGGCATACCCGGAACCCAGCGAGCGTTTGATGAAGAAGACTGTCTTGGCCTTTTCAACATCCAGCACCGGCATTCCGTAGATGGGGGACGTTGAGTCTTTTTTTGCCGCCGGATTGGTAATGTCGTTCGCGCCAATCACAAAGGCAACATCAGCCTGCGCGAATTCGCGATTAATATCTTCGAGTTCGAACACTTCGTCATAAGGGACATTCGCCTCGGCCAGCAGCACGTTCATGTGTCCGGGCATTCTTCCTGCCACGGGGTGGATCGCGTATTTGATTTCGACATTGTCGTGTTTCAACGTATCCGCCATTTCACGCAAAACGTGCTGGGCCTGCGATACGGCCATGCCGTACCCGGGAACGATGATCACCTTGGCGGCATTTTTCATGATAAAGGCTGCATCTTCGGGTGACCCTATCTTGGGTTGTTTATCCGAATAATCCGCACCGCCACCACCGCCGCCGCTTTCCCCGCCGAAACCGCCGAGGATTACGGACATGAACGACCGGTTCATGCCTTTACACATGATGTAGGAGAGAATGGCACCGGAAGACCCCACGAGTGCGCCTGTAATGATCAGAAGATCGTTTTGCAAGGTAAAGCCGATCCCCGCCGCCGCCCATCCGGAATAGGAATTGAGCATGGAAACAATCACGGGCATATCCGCGCCGCCGATCGGAATGATGATCAGGATGCCGAGCAAAAAGGCCAGAAGCACAATGGCACCGAAGAAGAACGCCTGTTGCGTGGCGCAGAGCATGATGATGAGAAAGATCAGAAATCCGCCCAGACCGGCATTGATGATGTGCTGGTTGGCAAAGGTGACGGGTTTTCCGGGAATGATCCCTTGCAGTTTGCCGAAGGCGATCAGGGAACCTGTGAAAGTAATGGCCCCGATGGCCGCCCCCAACGACATTTCGATCAGGCTGCCGACCATGATTTCGCCTTCATATCCGATGCCGTAGGTTTCCGGCGCGGTAAAGGCGGCGGCGGCAACAAGAACGGCGGCGAGGCCGACGAGTGAGTGAAAGGCGGCCACGAGTTGTGGCAGGGCGGTCATGCTGATTTTTTCCGCAACGATGGTACCGATAGAGCCACCGATAGCCAGGGCAAGCAAAATCATCCACCAAGAATCAACGGCGACCAACAGAGTGGTCACAATCGCGATGGCCATGCCGGCCATACCACACACAACGCCGTTGCGTGCACTTTCGGGGTGTGACAATCCGCGTAAGGCAAAGATAAACAGGACAGCGGAAACGAGATAGGCAAAAGCAGACAAGGTATCCATATCAGGCGGCGTCCTTTGCTACGGCGGGTTGTTTCTTTTTAAACATCGACAGCATCCGGCGCGTGACGATAAATCCGCCGAAGATATTGATGGATGCCAGCATCACGGCAAAAAAGCCCAACACTTTCGAAGTGGTGAATTCCACGGGCCCGGCGGCAATCAACGCGCCGACGATGATGACCGATGAAATGGCATTCGTAATGCCCATGAGCGGTGAGTGGAGCGCAGGCGTAACGCGCCAGACGACATAGTAACCCACGAAGCAGGCGAGGACGAAAACGGTTAATCCGCTGGTAAAGAAAAAATCGGCATGGGTGTTGGCGGCATCCGAAACGGTTTGTCCGAGATCAGAGGCAAGCGATGCGGCTTCTTCTGCCAGCTTTTGCGAACGGGTGATAATGTCTTGGGTTTGTGCGTCGTTCATGATGTTTATCCCTTATGCGGCTTCGGGTTTCTTGGCGGCGAAATTCGGGTGTATGATCGAACCGTCTTTGGTCAATGTAATGCCCTTGATGATGTCGTCGTCCCAGTTGATCGCCACCGATTTGTTTTCCTTGTCGATGATCAGGCCCAGCAAGTTGAAGAGGTTGCGCGCGTAAAGCGATGATGCATCCGTGGCAAGGCGGCTCGGCACGTTTTTATGGCCGATGACCGAAACCCCTTTGTGGACGATCACTTCGCCGGCCTTGGAGACTTCACAGTTCCCGCCGCTTTCGACGGCAAGATCCACGATAACCGATCCGGGTTTCATCGATTCAACCATTTTGGCGGTGATGAGACGCGGGGCGGGACGGCCGGGGATCAGAGCGGTTGTAATCACAATATCCTGCTTGGCAATCGTTTCCTCCACCAGTGCGGCCTGTTTTGCCTTGTATTCCGCCGACATTTCCTTCGCGTAGCCGCCCGAAGTTTCGGCGGCCTTGAATTCTTCGTCCTGCACGGCGATGAAGGTTCCGCCCAGTGATTCCACCTGTTCCTTAGCGGCGGGGCGCACATCGGTGGCCGATACAATCGCGCCCAGACGTTTGGCCGTGGCAATCGCCTGCAATCCGGCCACGCCGGCCCCCATCACAAAGACGCGGGCGGGGGCGATGGTGCCGGCCGCGGTCATCATCATCGGAAAGGCGCGGTTAAAATATTCGGTGGCATCCAGAACGGCTTTGTAGCCTGCAAGATTGGACTGGGAGGATAAAACATCCATCGCCTGTGCCCGCGTGATCCGCGGGACGAGCTCCATCGAAAAGGCAACGATTCCAGCATCGGCGGCGGCCTTCAAAAGCGCGGCATTCTGGTACGGCGCATATTGACCGACAAGAACGGCCCCTTTCTTCAAGCCTATGAGGTCTTTTTCATTCACCTGCACCTTCAGAACGATGTCTGCATGGGCCACGGCGTCACCATAGGATGACACGAGTTTCGCGCCGGCGGTTTGGTATTGTTCATCGGGAAGAGAGGAGGCGGCACCCGCACCCTTTTCAACGATCACGTCCGCGCCGAGCGCGACCAGCTTTTTCACCGTTTCCGGCGTTGCGGCCACGCGTTTTTCGTAATCATGGGTTTCCTTGGCAATGGCTATGGTAACGGCCACGGGATGCTCCTTCGCAGTTTTGTGCATAACGAATTGGAATTCTTGGCGAACATAGCAAGATCGGAGGGCTTTTGTGAAGTCCTGCCTTTCCGCGTAATGCGGTCTATCAACAAACAAAAACGAACTCGGCTGAAGGACGGATAAGGCTTGCGTAACTGGCTGTAAATGTTAAGATTCCGATTGCAAGTTCTTGCATCCGTTTTGTATTTTTTCTGGAAATTAAATGCGCCGTAGCCGATTTCTCGTTTATACCCTGACCGGGGCACTCGGTCTTGCCCTGTGCAACCACGCACAGGCGGAGACATTGCGTGAGGCTGTTTTGACGGCGCTTGCCAATCATCCATCGGTTGATATTGCCAAGGCGCAAAAGGACATCGCGTCCGAAGAAGAAAACGAACAATATTCCAATCTTTTCCCGTATGTCAGTGCGAACGCGACCGGCGGGCGGATCTTTCAAAACAATGCGACATCGCGCGGTACGACGACATCCCGCGGAGAGGCCTATTCGTGGTTGTGGGAAGGCGGGGGAAGCGTCACGCAGCCGATCTTCGACGGGTTTGAAACGTATGACCGTATCAAGGCGGCAAAATCGCGCGAAAATGCGGCGGATTTGACCCTTACCGATGCGCGCGAAGGTCTCGCGCTCCGCGCCGCGCAGGCTTATTATAACGTGATGCGTGCGAAAGAAGCGCATGCAAAGGCGGCTTCGTACAGAGAGAAAATCGCGGACTATGTTTCGCGGATCGACAGCATGGTGGAAAGCGGTGCGGGGGACGATACCGAAAGCGCGCAGGCCAAAAATATTCAATCGCAGCTTGATAATACTGTTGCCGAAATGGAAGGGCAGGTCAAACTGGCACTGGCGGATTACAACGAAGTTGTGGGGCAGCTTCCGGTGGGTGATCTGAAAGACACGGACGACGCCGCCCCGGCATTGTTCAAGGATGTAACGGATGCTGTTGGGTATGGTACGCAAAACCATCCGCTGGTTCTGTCCGCACAAAAAACGATGGATGCCGAAGACAAGGAAGTTTCCGCCGAAAAAGGAACGTTGTTGCCGGATTTGAGCGGGGAGTTGTCCTATTTGAAGCGCGACCAAAAGGAAGATATTGGCGGCGAATTCGTGGACGGTCGTGCCGTGATGCATTTGAACTGGGGCTTTGCAACGGGCGGTGCTGATCTCGCCCGTATCCGTAAAGCCAAGGCCGAGCGATCCGAAGCACTCGCGCGGATTGCGCAGACAAAACGTAATGTAGAACGCGATATCCGCCGTGCCTATGCCGAATATGAAACGGCGGAAAAACAAAAAGAACTGAGTACAAAGCGTGCGGACGTGACCAAAAACCTTTTCGATACGTATGAAAAACAATTTGAGGCATCGAAGGTTCGTATCCTGCAAGTCATGCAGGCGGAAAACCAGGTGTTTACAACGCAACTGGAACAGATCAACGCTGACTACCGCGTAAAACTCGCCGAATACAATGTTCTGGCGAGTGCGGGACGCTTGCTCGATGTTTTGAACGTGGCGGACAAAGATGCGGCCTCGGATGTTGCTCCCGCCGCAGGGTTGGAACCAATGGCGGAGACGATGGAACGCCGTGATGGTATCTCAACCGAACCCGCCATCGAAACCGTTTCGCAAGAAACGCCGCAGGTTGAAATCGCCCCTGCCGCGGCAACGAAAAAAGAGTCCATTTATCCCGCCGAAGATTATCCCGTTGAAACAGGGACCAAACCATCCGGGAGCGAGTGATGGAAGGGCAGACCCCCGCGCCGCAGAACATGGAAGGACAGAATGTGGACCCGCTTCTGTCCTGTCTTGTTTTTCTAAGCGGCTATTTCGGTCATGCAAAATCGGCGCAGGCGATCACCGCCGGCCTTGCCTATGATGAAAAAAATATGGGGCCAAATTTGTTTTGTGAAGCGGCCGATAAAATGGGCCTGCGCGCAAAAATCGTTCACCGCGATAAAATCAGAAAAATCATTGCCCCCGTTCTTCCTGCGGTTCTGGTTTTAAAGAATGCGCAGGCGTGCGTGTTGATGCGAATTTCAAAGGATGAACATTCCGCCATAGTATGGTCGCCCGAAACGGCGGCAGAACGGACCGTCAAACTGACCGATCTGAAACAATCCTATACGGGTTATGCCATCTTCGTGCATCCGCGCCCGGAATTCACCAATGCCGATGCCCCGCACGCGCAGGATGCAAACCGCCACTGGTTCTGGGGCCCGATGTGGGAATGCCGCGATATTTATACCAAGGTCGGAATTGCCGCCGTTTTGATCAATATTTTCGCGCTGACCAGCCCTATTTTCATGATGAATATCTACAACCGCGTTCTGCCGAACAATGCGATGGAAACGGGCTGGGTTCTGGCCATCGGTGCGATCACGGTGTTCGTGTTTGATTTCATCATGCGCACCTTGCGCGGATACTTTATCGACATGGCTGGTCGCCGCGTGGATGTGATTGCCGCCCGCCGGATTTACGACCAGGTCATGAACATGAAATTGTCTGGTCGTCCGAAATCTTCGGGGGCCTTTGCCAACATGCTGCGTGATTTCGATGCGGTGCGTGATTTTGCGACATCTGCCACGCTGACCGCTGTGGTGGATCTTCCCTTCACCATCCTGTTTTTGGTGGTGATCTGGCTTTTGGGAGGTTCTGTTGCCCTGATGCTGGCCGCCATGATCGTGATTGTGATGGGGGCGGGTTATGCGCTGCAAATTCCGTTGCGTAACAACGCCGTTAAGGCTGCAAAATCGGCCGAAGCAAAGCATGGTCTTCTGGTAGAAACCATCACGGGTCTTGAAACCATCAAGGCCATTGGTGCGGACGGACGTCTTCGCGCACGGTATAGCGACCAGGTTGCCGAAAATGCCGTGCATGCGCAAACATCGCGCTTTTATTCCGGTCTTGGCGGCAATATTGCGGGACTTGTCCAGCAGGTCTCTTCCATCATCATCATTCTGATCGGCATGTATCTGGTCAAAGAAGGGGATATGAGCGTGGGCGCGTTGATTGCCTGTGTGATGCTGGGTAGCCGCGCGATCGCGCCGATCGGGCAGGTCGCAAATTTAATGAGCCGGTATCATTCCGCCCGCTCCGCCATGAAGACCATCGACAATATCATGGCAAAGCCTGTGGAACGCCCCGCCGATGCGCGCTTTCTCCACCGTCCGGATTTAAAAGGCGATATTACCTTTAAAAACGTAACGTTTGCGTATCCGGGATCGCAACGAAAATCTCTGGACGATGTATCCTTTACGATCAAAGCGGGGGAAAAGGTCGGGATTATCGGGCGGATCGGCTCGGGCAAAAGCACCATCGCGCGGTTGATGATGGGTCTTTATGAACCTTCCTCCGGCACCATTCTGGTCGATGATACGGATTACCGTCAGGTTGATCCCGCCGATCTTCGCCGCAATGTTGCGTATATCGCACAGGATGTTGTGCTGCTGAGCGGTACGGTGAGGGATAATATCACAGCCAGTGTGCCGCATGCGACCGAAGAAGATATTCTGGCGGTGGCAAAGGCGGCGGGCGTGCATGATTTCATGGCACTACATCCCATGGGGTATGACGCGCCTGTTGGCGAACGTGGCGAAGGTTTAAGCGGTGGTCAACGCCAGACCATCGCGCTCGCCCGCGCCATGTTGCTCAAGCCCAATATCTTTGTATGCGATGAGCCCACCAACGCGATGGATGTGCAGGCGGAGACCGCCTTTACCAACCACATCGCCAAATATTCCAAGGACAAAACGCTTGTATTAATCACGCACCGGCAACAATTACTGCCACTGGTAGATCGTCTGATCCTGATCGATCAGGGACGGGTTGTGATGGACGGGCCGCGCGACAAGGTGATAGCGGCCATTGCCGCAGGACAGGTGGAGGTGCGTAAATGAGCACGCGCGATGATGCCGAAGACCTGCAGTTTATGGAAGAGCTTGAGGCCGCCGTGCGCCTGAAACCATCCGCCACATCGAACCTGATGCTTTATTCGGTTGCGGCGTTAATCTTTTTCCTGGTTGCCTGGATGATGGTTTCGCAGTTGGATGAAATGACACATGGCGAAGGGCAGGTTGTGCCATCCTCCGAAATCCAGATTGTCCAGAGTCTGGAGGGGGGAGTTTTACAGGAATTGATGGTGGCCGAAGGCGAGAGCGTTAGAAAAGGACAGGTTCTTGCGAAGATCAGCGATGTGGCCTTTGCTTCGCAGGAGCAGGGAACCGAAGCACAACAGGACTCCCTGATGATCAAAAAAGCCCGTCTGGAAGCAGAAGCGAACGGTAAGCCATTTTCGATTCCCGAAGCGTTATCACAAAAAGTGCCTGTGATCGCGCAGAACGAAGAAAATCTTTATAAATCACGTCAAAGAGAATTGGAAAATGCCCGCGCAATCCAGAATGAAAAGATCAGCAGTGCGAATGCACAAATCTCTGAAATCAATGCCAAGGTTGCCCGTCTTTCCGAAAGCAAAAAGCTGACGGCACAGGAATTGGAGATCACACGCAAGATGGTGGAACAGCGCGCGGTACCAAAACTGGATGAAATCCGCCTGAGCCGTGAATTGAACGACATCAGCGGGCAGATTAACGAAGCCGCGCAGCAACGTCAGGCATTAGAGGCAGAACTCCGAGGGGCACAAAAGGAACGGGACGATCAGGACAACAAATTCAAATCGCAAGCACTGGGTGAATTGAATGATGTGCAAACACAGCTTTCACAATTAAAATCCAGCCTGACGGCCATAGGTGACCGCGTGGATCGTTCGGAATTGCGCAGCCCTGTCGATGGCGTGGTGAATAAAATCATGTTGAAGACCATCGGTGGTGTGGTGGAGCCCGCTATGAAACTGGTGGAAATCGTCCCCATGGATAACAATCTGAAAATTATCGCACGGGTGCCGCCGAGCGAAATTGCTTTTCTTCACGCGGGCCAGCCGGTGAAGGTGAAGATTTCCGCCTATGATGCGCAGCGCTACGGATCTCTGGATGGAAAGCTCACACGGCTGGGGGCCAACAGTGTGACGGACTCCAAGGGGAATATCTTTTTTGAAATAGAGGTGCGTACGGATAAAAACCATCTGGGTACCGAAGAAAAACCGCTTCCTATTACGCCCGGCATGGTGGCGCAGGTGGAAATTATCACCGGTAAACGCTCCATTCTCGAATATCTGATGAAACCCGTCTTGCGGACAAAAGACCGGGCACTGACCGAACGATGATCCGGTTTTTGACCAACAAATGGGTGCATTTTCTGATCCTGCTGGGGTTGCTGCTCGGCGCTGTTTATTTCAGCGGGTCGAGCCATGATTTACGCAAACGTCTTCAATATGCGACCTTTGATACGTTTAACAAATTAAAACCGCGTGATCCATCACACCGTGTGGCCATCATTGACATTGATGAGGAATCTTTGAAAAAAATGGGGCAATGGCCGTGGCCGCGCCCCGTTGTCGGCGATATGATCAAACGGTTGAATGTGCTGGGTGCGCAAGTGATCGCCTTCGATATGGTGTTTGCCGAACCGGACCGCACATCTCCTTCGCGGGTGTTGCAATATCTTCCGGAAGGCGCGGGTTATGATTCCATCAAGACGTCGTTGCAATCCCTGCCTGATAACGATCTTTTGTTTGCGGCCGACATCGCCAGTGCAGGAAACGTGGTCACGGGTTTCACCTCTGCCCGCGCAGAGCAAACCTATCGTATCCCGTATCAGGTGGCCGCGCCGACATTCCTGGGTGTCAAAAGGGAATTGTTTGTTGATAACTGTTTTGCGCCGCAGGGGGTTGCCGCAAACATTCCCGCTATATCCAAGGCTGCGGCAGGTAACGGCAGCTTTATGGCCACGCCGAACACGGATGGCGTGATCCGGCAGGTTCCGGCCTTTGTGGTTTATCCGCGCACTGCCGAAAATGGAGAAAAACCCGAAATCTATCAATCCTTGTCTTTGGAATCTTTGCGCGTAGGGCTTTCCAAAAATGCCCGCTTTATCGTGAAGCCGCGCGATAACAAAGGTTATACGGAAACGAATTACCACATCGTGGGTGGAAGCTATGATATTCCCATCGAACGGGATGGGCGTTTGTGGATTTATTTCCGGCCCATCCCGCAAAGCGATTATATTTCCGCCTATAAAATTTTCGATGAAGCATATGCCGCGGAATTAAAAGAACAGGTGAAGGGAAAAATCCTGTTTGTGGGGTCGAGTGCCGAAGGATTGAAAGATTTGCGGTCTTCACCGTTAAGCCCCGCCATCCCGGGGGTTGAAATGCACGTGAATATCGCCGAACAGGTTTTGCAGGGAAAATACCTGACCCGTCCTGCATTCCTCGTGATTGTGGAAGGGACGATTATCCTGTGCGCGGGTCTTTTGATCATCCTTTTTGCACCGTTCATGAATGTGATTGTTCTTGGGATTCTGACGGCAGGATTGATGTTCTGTATGTTCTTGGGATCGTGGGAAGCCTATGTTTCGGCGGGTCTTCTGGTCGATCCTGTCTATCCAGCGATTGCCCTTTCCGTCCTCTTTCTTGTGTCCTCGTTGCTTAGTTACATCCGGTCCGAAAGCGAACGGCGGCAGGTGCGCCAAGCCTTTGGTTACTATATCTCGCCGAGCTTTATGGAGGAGCTAACGAAGAATCCGGACAAATTGAAACTTGGCGGAGAGGTGCGTGATCTCAGCGTGATGTTTACGGACATACGTAGCTTTACAACAATTTCCGAACGCTTGACGCCCGAAGAACTGATCCATTTGATGAACGATTTTCTGACGCCGATGTCCGATCTGGTCATGGAAAATCGCGGGACGATCGACAAATATATGGGCGATGCGATGATGGCGTTCTGGAATGCGCCGCTGGATGATCCGGATCATGCGCGCCATGCGTGCGTGTCTGCCTTGAAGATGGGGGAGGCACTGGTTCCCGTGAACGAACAGATCAAGGCGAGGGCGGCGTCAGAAGGGCGCGATCCCGTTCTTTTGAATGCCGGGATCGGAATCAACACAGGTCCTTGTTCTGTTGGTAACATGGGATCGAAACAACGCTTTGCCTATTCAGCCTTGGGCGATGCAGTGAACCTTGCCTCCCGCTTGGAAAGCCAGACAAAATCCTATGGTGTGAATATCCTTGTGGGGGAAGAAACGCAGAAACTCGTGCCCGATATGGCGTTGCTCGAACTGGACCTGATCCGTGTAAAGGGAAAGGAAAAACCTGTTCATATTTATACGTTGCTGGGCGATGAAGGGATGGGTTCGACGGAAACCTTCAAATCATGGAAAAAGGCCCATAACGGGTTTCTGGCAGCTTACAGAATTTCTGATTTCAACTGCGCCGCACAGGATATGGTCACCGCACGCAGCCTGTCATCCGGATCGTTGGACGGGTATTACGCGGTATTTTCCGCGCGGATTGCGGAGTTCATGAAAAACCCGCCACCAGAAGGTTGGGACGGGGTTTTCGTGGCCAAGGAAAAGTAGTTTTTACTACTGTGCGTCAACGACGATGCTGTCATCGATCATCAATTTGTAACCACCGATCGTGAAAACATTATATCCTACGGGCGTTGTCAATCCAACCGTGCCGGAAGTGTTGGCCTGTAGGTGCGCCTGTAACTGCGTGTTGGTATTGGCGGTGCCGGCAAAGGCATCGGTACCCGTGTTCGTATCGGCGATGACCAGATGAGAGTTCGCACCCGTAACGCCAACCTCCAGCCCAATTTTTAACATGCCGGAATCGCTGGTCTTCATCAAGTTGAACAGGTTTTCCATTGTTAATGTGATGGTTTCGTTGTTTGCCCCAAAATTGATTTGTTCGACGCCGGACATTTTTTCGTAATTTACGTTTGTAAAGTCGAGATTGCCCATCGCCCTGATCGTGTCATTCATGCCTGTTCCGCCGTCAACGCCGAGGAAAGACGTGTTGTTCAGGGCAATCACATCATTCCCTGCGCCCATGTGGAAGGAATGTCCTGTCCCACCGCCATCGCCCGCGAGATCATTCCCGACTGTTCCGACATGTGCGCTGGCCGGCGTTCCCGCCGTATTGCGCCCATAGATAACCGTCATGCCTCCCGTTCCGGCGGCAGTGCCGTTCACATCATAGGCACCGATTGCAAAATCGTCATATCCATCGCCGTTCAAATCACCGACGCTTGTTATATCGAGCCTGTCACTGTTGTTGGCTGTATTGAACGTGTATTCGATCGCGTTCGCACCGTTTTTCAGATAGTTCAAATCCAGTGTTCCTGGCAATCCGGTTGATTTCCCAAACACCATGAAGGCATGGGTTTCACCGCTGTCGGCAAGCGAGATGACGAAATCGTCATACCCATCGCCGTTGAAATCACCCGCGCTGCCCACGCCTGTGACAGTATAGGGTGTAGACGAGAAGTTGAAATTGATGTTGGTGGTCATGCCGGAGGCATTCCCCATGAATATTTTTCCGGCACTGGCCGTATCGCCGACATAAAAATCAGACAATCCGTCACCGTTGATGTCGCCGAGACTTGATAAATAACTGCCAAAATGGCTTCCGGTCGCTCCTGAAACAGTTGCACCCATTGGTACAAACGCGCCGCTGGAATTTCCTTGATAAAGATAGACTGTGCCGTTGTTTCCAAGGTTTGAAGAAGCACCGACGACAAAATCGTTGTATCCATCACCGTTGAAATCGCCGATGCCTTCGACGACTTCACCAAAGTTGCTGCCTGTAACACCCGTCTGGCTAACCCAAGCGGGGGCGGAGTTGTCACCTTTATATAGATAGGCAATATCCGCACCCGGCGCTCCAAAAAGAGCATCGGCATAGCCGTCATTGTCAACGTCGCCGACGCCGCTGACGGAGGCACCGGTCAAGCTGCCGTTGGTGCCGGGAAATGATGCCAGAGAAGTATTCGTGGCCCCGTTAACAATAGAGATTTGCCCGACGTTCGTCACGGATGGTCCGTTGTTGGCCTGACCGACGATATAATCTTCAATGCCATCGCCGTTGAAATCACCGATGCCGCTAACCTTTGAGCCAGACCAGTCAAGCGTCCCTGTGGGGTTGCTGATGACATTGATTCCGTTTTGGGTTGCGCCTGCTGAAACGATAGAGGGAATATTTGTGCTGGTCAGGAAACCGGACCCGCCATACAGGATATAGCTGTGGTTTTGCCCCGCCGCACTTGTATTGTTTGAAAAGACGATGTCATCAAATCCATCGTTGTTCACATCGCCGAGCGCGGAGATGCTATAACCCGCATCGTATACGGCACCACCATCGCCGATATGGGCAACGCGCGGTGTGACGTTGTCGATGTCAAATGTGTTCAAACCGTTGGCGTTTTGGGCCGTGGGAACGAAACTGCTATTCAAAACATTTCCTGCGGGCAGGGTCGCATCAACCGTAATGGTCTGCATCACGGCAGTGTTGATGGAGTTCAGCAGTTTTGCAGAACCGGCCGTGTTCAGGAATACATCATATCCCGTTCCGTTTGCGGTGAACGTGAAATCGCCTGTCCCGTTGACAAAGTTATAGGTCGTCCCCGCAATGCCTGTGTCGATGTGTCCGACCAGAACGCCGGCAACGGAAAGATCGTTAAAGGCCGCCGGCGTAAAGGTGACGACAGGTCCCGATGCCGTACCACCCGTTCCCGTGGTGTTGGGCGGCGGCAGAATGGGGGAAAGTGTTGTCGTTCCACCGGTCGTCGTCTGTGTCGTCGTCGTTGACGTGGTGACCGTTTGTGTTGTTCCGGGGGTAGAGGTTGAACCCGTTGTTGTCGTCACCGGTTGAATCTGAAGCGTCGGATCAAACAGGCCCGTGCCGGAAACGGTTGCCGTTGTTGTTGGTTGGCCCATAACCGTTGTTGTCCCCGGCAATCCCGTGGACATTGTGCTGCCGGACATATCCATGGTCCCAAGATCCGCAGGCGGTGGTGCCAGAATGTCCGGTGCCGTATTCAGGGTTGCACCGTCATTGGTCGGTGCTGTTGATTGTGTATCGACGGGGGATGTTGTTTCCGCACCGTTCGGCTGTTCTTGCGGCATAACATTTTGCACCGGGGCATTGCCCTGCGAATGCGGTTGTTCGGCGGCAGAATCATTGATGCTTGTGAACAAGGTTGGCGCAACCGTACTGACGGTTCCGAACCGGGTCATGATGTCGTGTGCGGGGACAACGCCCATTTCATGCATGGGTACGTCATATCCCATCACCTTGACGGTTTCGAAGGCATGGGAAAGGGTTGTTTGCCCCATACCGTTTGTGACGACAATCGCGCCTTCTAAAACCGTGATGTTGCTTTCGCCATGCGGGTTGATCTGTCCCGCAATAATCGTTCCGCGGATACCGATTGATCCCACAGGTGTTTCGATTTTAACATCGTCTGGATCGTCACGACCGATCAGGCCGCTGGTAAACACAAACAGACCGCGAAGAACGGAAAAATTCGTGGTGCCGCTCTCGGTGGCGGGGTCGTAATTGTAATTGTCCACCGCAAAGCGGGCATTTTCGCTGACCGCCATCGTGGTTTCATCGATAAAGGTGATGTTCACGGCACCTTGTCCGTCCGTTTCAATGACATCGCCCTGATAAATGGCCGTGCCGATGGTAACGGTTTCTTTTGTACCGTCCGCATGTGTAACTGTGGCATGGCCTTTGACTTCCTGTACGGCACCGACGGGACTTTCATCGTTTGCCGTTGCGCGTGCCGCATATTCGTTGCCCGAAGAAAGGAAGGAATCGACGAGCTTCGGCGTCAAAACGCTGCCGTCCGGAGAGGTCAGCAACGGGGCGGGATCGGCCGAAAAATAACCGCCGATCACAACCGTTTCCCCATGGGAGTTTTGAAGGACGAGGTCATCCCCGTCGCGCGTCATTTTTGCATCGGCAATAAAGTCGGATGAGGGCAGGGCCAGCCTGTCACCAGCTTCCGCATTCAATGTGGTGGTTTGGTTTTCTTGCGCGGTATGCTGTCCTGCGCCGTCTGAAACCTTTGCCATGTGATCCCCGTTTTCCCCAAAAATTATGTTTGAAACTATGGGCTTACCCCAAAATAAGCCATTTCAACCTTTCCAGTTTACAGGCAAAGGCTTAAAAAGAATTAAAAAAATGGAAAAACTTTATCGAAAATACGGGTGGATCAGCGAATACGGCCTTCTTTGTGCCAGCCGATCAGTTTTTCGGTGATGTCCTTCTCCGAATGGGGGCGGGAGAAGTAATACCCTTGTGCCCGTCCACATCCGACCGATTTCAGGAAGTCAGCCTCTTCGGCGGATTCTACCCCTTCGGCGATAATCTTCATATTCATATTGGTGCCAAGTGCGATGATCGATTTGACCAACTCCATGGATGTCTTGTCCTGAAGCATATTGCGGATGAAACTCTGGTCGATCTTCAAGGTATCGATCGGATAGTAATGGAGATAGGAGAGGGAGGAATAGCCCGTCCCGAAATCGTCGATGGCGATTCCCAAGCCCGCCTTGCGGCACATACCAAGCGTTTCTTTGGCATTTTGCGGCTGGTTCATCAAAAGACGTTCGGTGATTTCCAGATGTACCTTATTCGGGGCGACATCGGTTTCACTCAAAATTGTATAAAGCTGGTCGAGGAAATTTTCTTCGGCAAAATCGGTCGAGGAAAAGTTGACGCTCATAAACATGCCGCGTTCGACGCCGACCTTTGATTCAATACGTTTCAACGCACGGCATGATTCACGCAAAGCCCAGCGGCTGGCTTCGACGATCAGTCCCGTATCTTCGGCAATCGGAATGAAAACGCCCGGTGAAATGGGGCCTTTTTCAGGGTGGTTCCAGCGCATCAACGCCTCGAACCCGTCCACATAGCCTGTGTTGAGATTCATGATCGGCTGGTAATGCAACGAAAGTTGATCCGTTCCGATAGCGGCACGGAATTCATTGGCCATTTTCACGGTTTCAACCGTGTTCAATTGTTCCAGATACCCGCGTTCCAATTCTTCGGGTGTCGGGTAGCTTTGCGTTTCTTTTAAGATGGTTGCGCGGGTCAGCATGTCGCGATAGCGCGTCAGGATAACTTGCGTGGTGATTTGCAAAACCGGATCGGCATTTTTCAGGCGGCGGTTGAAATCGGCCTTTGTAATTTCCAAAAGGCTGCATTCTTCTAACGCGACGATGGTCGCAATCCGGGGTTCGTCATCGACAATCGCCATTTCGCCGATAATCGTCCCTGCACCGCGGGTGCCGACGCGGGCGATGCTGCCATTGGCCTTGGTGATCAGGATTTCGACCTTGCCTTTTTCGATAATATAGGCGCAATCACCCTCATCCCCCTGACGGAGAATCACCTCACCGGCCTTGAAAATTTTGCGTGTTTGGTTGTCTTGCATAGGTATTCTTTTGAAAGTCCCAGGAATAAAGATAGAGAAGCACCCGGATAACACTATGCCCAAAGATGGTTAGAAGTCCGTTAACGATGGACAAAAAAGGAAACGAAATCAACCGTTCTTTGCGTTTCCTAGCTTGGAATCGGCCCATAGAGCGGGCATAATGGTGCATAGTGCGTTTTATTTCCTCATGATTTGTCTCCCTCATGGAACCAACCTCTTTATTGCTCTTATATATCCTATTCCGCCTGAAGCATTTCGGGTGTGACTTTTTGTTGCAAACGGACTGGATGGCCCTGACCAAGGGGAAACCGGGGCGGGAAGGGTGGTCGGCCTTGTTCACCCATACGGCCATCCATGCCGTGGGGACATTGATTATAACGGCCATCTTTGCGCCCGCGCTGTGCTGGCTGGGGCTGGTGGATTTTGTGGTTCATTCCGTTATTGACCGGGTGAAGGGCATTTTTACATACAAAAAGGGCTGGACGCCGAAGGAAACAATCTTCTGGTGGACGCTGGGCGCGGATCAGGAAGCGCATAATTTTACGCATCTGGCCTATATTGTGTTGATATACGGGCATTTGTCCGGGTGGCTTGCCATCTAAGGGTTGACAGGCGCGGGGCCTTTTGGGTAATGTCCGCCCAGAATTTAAGAAATAAGTACGAAAGACAAGACCATGAAAGTCGTTAACTCTTTGAAAACATTGAAAAAACGCGATCGTAACTGCAAGGTTATCAAACGTCGCGGCCGGGTGTATGTCATCAACAAGATGAACAAGCGTTTCAAGGCACGCCAAGGCTAATAAGAATTTCCGGTGTATTCCGGAGGTGGGAGAGCTCGCTGGGAATGGCGGGCTCTTTTGTTTTGTGGGTCATTTCTCCTGCGTGTCATCCGTGGAAAAGCCCAAAATCCTAGGTGCATGGCCGCTTTAACTTTGCTATACCTCCTTATCCTTATAAAAACCTAGCGACGCTTCCGGTAAAAAAACCAATGTTTTCAAAACTTTTCGGGTTTATGTCGGCCGATATGGCCATTGATCTCGGCACAGCCAACACCCTTGTCTATGTTCGTGATCAGGGGATCGTGCTGAATGAGCCTTCCGTGGTGGCGATTGCACAGGAAGCGGGCAAAAAACGCGTTCTGGCCGTGGGCAACCGCGCCAAGCAGATGTTGGGCCGTACCCCCGGAAATATCACGGCGATGAGACCGTTACGCGATGGTGTTATCGCGGATTTTGAAGTCACCGAAGCGATGATCAAGGAATTCATCCGCATGGTGCACAACCGTCGGTCGTTCGTCTCCCCCAAAATGATCATTTGTGTGCCATCGGGATCGACGGCCGTTGAACGCCGTGCGATTCAAGAGGCCGCCGAAAGCGCGGGCGCATCGCAGGTGGAATTGATCGAAGAACCTATGGCGGCCGCGATCGGGGCCGGTCTGCCGGTGAATGAGGCAACGGGATCTATGGTCGTCGATATTGGTGGCGGGACAACGGAGGTCGCCGTGATCTCGCTCGGCGGCATCGTGTATGCGCGTTCCGTTCGCGTCGGCGGGGACAAGATGGATGAGGCCATTATTTCCTATATCCGCCGCGTCCATTCGCTTTTGATCGGGGAAAGCACGGCCGAACGCATTAAAAAAGAGATCGGTTCCGCCTGTATCCCTGCGGATGGCGAAGGGCGTCAGCTCAAAATCAAGGGGCGCGACCTGATGAACGGTGTGCCTAAGGAAATCATTGTGACCGAACGGCAGGTGGCCGAAAGCCTTGCCGAACCGGTCGGCCAGATTATCGAGGGGGTCAAGGTTGCCCTCGAACATACCGCACCGGAACTGGCGGCGGATATTGTGGAGAAGGGGATTGTCCTGACCGGCGGCGGTGCTCTGCTCTCCAACCTCGACCTCGTCCTGCGCCATGCCACGGGTCTGGCGGTCACGATTGCCGATGACCCACTCTCTTGTGTGGCCCTTGGCACGGGACATGCATTGGAAGAATACAAGGTCTTGCGGAACGTGCTTGTTGGAAATTATTAGAAAAAATCGTTGATAACGCGTGGACGAATTCGCGTTTTTTCTATAAATTTAAGAATGTGTCTGTAAGGTTGAAGTAGGGGCGGATAAAGCCTCGCTGAACCAGAAATCACTCTATTTCCAAGGAATTCCCTTGAAACGCCGCGCCCGCACGAAAGTCCATGCCCGTTTCTTTTCCCCCCTTCAATTTATCGGGGGTGCGCAGGCATCGGTGATTTTTATGTTGGCGGCCACGCTCCTTCTGGCCGTTTCCTTTGTCCGGCCCGGCGTTTTCGGCGGTGTCCGAACGACGATTGCCGATACCATGACCCCGGTTTTGAGCGTTCTGGGCGCGCCCTTCCGGCAGGTTGCCGCCTTTGCCGAAGGCGTAACGGGGTTGTCCGAACTTCGCGCGGAAAACACGCAATTGCGCTCTGAAAACATACGTCTTCGCGAATGGTATCAAACGGCCTTGATGCTGGAATCGGAAAACCAGTCTTTGCAGGCTCTTTTGAATGTTAAAACCGATCCATCGCACCGCTTTGTTACGGCGCGCGTGGTGGCGGATTCCGGCAATGCGTTTGTCAAAAGCGCGATTGTGGCGGCCGGAGAAAACGACCATGTGCAAAAAGGACAGGCCGTTTTGTCCGGTGATGGCGTTGTCGGCCGGATTATCGAGGCGGGGAACACATCCGCCCGCATCCTTCTTTTAACGGACTTCAACTCCCGCATTCCGGTGATGCTGGAGGGCAGCCGGCAAAAAGCGATTGTGGCCGGAAACAACACCGACCTTTTGGATTTGAAATACCTGCCGCAGGATATTGATGTAAAAGCCGGAACACGGATCATCACATCCGGCAACGGCGGAATGTTCATGCCCGGCCTTCCCATCGGCGTGGTTGAAATCAAAAACGGCCAGCCGGTCGTGAAACCCTATGCCGATATTTCCCGCATCACACACGTCCGGATTGTGGATTTCCCCGAAGATCCGAACCTGATTTTGGGGCCGAATTCCTTGCAATAAACCGCGCGACTTTTGGCCGCGGATGTTTTAAAACAATCCCATGTCCCAATGGATTCCATTTGATTCCACGAACTGGGCCTTGCGGCTGTTGCTGGCGCAAGGCGTTATCATCCTGCTCGCGCTTTTGACGGTGGTCAGTTTTTCCGTTCCCTATGCCGGGGATTTCAAACCGTTCTTCCTTTTAATGGCGGTGTATTATTGGGCCATCTATCGTCCCACGGTGATGCCCGTGGCATACACGTTTGTTCTGGGTCTCATACTGGATCTGATTGCGGAACTGCCGGTGGGGATGACGGCGTTGTTGCTGGTGGCGGTTCAAACGCTGGTGCAAAAATCCCGTGTCTTTTTGATGGGGCAACCCTATATCATGGTTTGGTTGGCCTTCGGTCTTGTCTGTCTTGCCTATGCGGTGGCCTTGTGGTTCTTCATGTCTCTAGCCGCGTGGAACTTTCATACCCTTCACGCCCTTGTTTATACCCTGATTGCCGCGGGGTTCAGTGTCATGCTTTTCCCCGCCGTGTCTTTCGTGCTTCAGGCTGTGCACCGCCTTCTGCCCGTGACATCGGGCCCGCTGCATACGGTGAGGTAGGGCATGGCTTTGGAAAAAGACAGCGACCGCGCCGTTGGTTTTACCCGCCGTGCTTTTGTCATTGGTGCGGCACAAGGGGCGTTTCTCGCGGTTCTGGGCAGTCGCCTTGCCTGGCTCCAGATTATCGAAGGCAACAGATATAAAACGCTGGCTGAAAACAACCGTATCAATTTGAAAATGATGGCACCCGCACGCGGGCAAATCGTGGATCGTTTCGGCGTTCCTTTTGCCATCAATAAACCGAATTTCCGCATTCTGGTGGTACCCGAACAAACGGACAACATCGAAGAAGCCCTTGCCCGTTTGAAAAAATACATCAAGCTGGACGATGCCAAGCTGGCGAAGGTTTTGAAAATGGCCAAACGGTCGCCGTCTTATACGCCGATCGAGGTGGCCGATGATTTGAACTGGGACGAAGTATCTACCATCGAGGTCAATATCCCCGATCTTCCCGGCACCAGTATCGATATGGGCGAAATCCGTTTTTATCCGTTTGAAGATTCCACGGCGCACATCATCGGTTATGTTGGTGCTGCGAGCAAAACGGACCAGGAAAACGATGCCGACCCCTTGCTGACATTGCCTAACTTTCAGGTTGGAAAAAGCGGTATCGAAAGAACCTATGATTCCGCCTTGCGCGGAAAGGCCGGTAGTTCGGAGGTGGAGGTTAATGTTGTGGGACGCGAAGTGCGCGAACTCAACAATCTTCAATCCAGCGATGGTGAGCGCGTTGTTTTAAGTATCGATGCCGAATTGCAACGCTTCGCCCAGCAAAGATTGTCCGAAGAGCGCAGCGCATCGGCGGTCGTGATGGATGTCCATTCGGGGGAAATCTATGCGTTGGCCTCTTACCCCTCGTTCGATGCAAACCATTTCACAGGCGGGATCAGTGTCGAACGGTATGAAGAATTGCGTTCGGATATTACATTCCCGCTGACCAACAAGGCTGTGGCGGGGCAATATCCGCCGGGTTCGACATTCAAGATGGTGACAGCGTTGGCGGCATTGGAGGCGGGGGTTATAACGGAAGGAAATTATACCTTCTGCCCCGGCTATTACCAATTCGGGGACCGGAAATTCCACTGCTGGAAACATTCGGGCCATGGATCTGTCAACGTGGTAACCGCACTGGAACAATCCTGCGATACCTTCTTTTACAAACTTTCAACCGATCTGGGCATCAAACGGATTGCCGATATGGCGCGCCGGATGGGACTGGGAGAGGCAGTCTGTCCGGATTTGAAAGAAGAGCGCGCGGGGCTTGTCCCCGATGAGGCATGGAAGAAAAAGCGTTACGGCGAACAATGGCATCCCGGTGAAACGCTGAATGCCGCCATCGGGCAGGGGTATCTTCTGGCGACGCCGCTTCAACTCGCTGTTATGACCGCACGGATTGTGAATGGCGGCGCGGCGGTAAAACCATGGCTGGCCGGTTATGTCGGCGGGAATCCGGTCAAACACGGTGTGTGGGACAAGCTGGACATCAATCCAAAGCATGTCGAGATCGTCATGCGAGGCATGAACCGCGTTGTAAATGACCAGCGCGGCACCGCCTATGGATCACGCATTGTGGATGACGGCATGCAGATGGGTGGAAAAACAGGAACGGCCCAGGTGAAACGGATTACCATGGCCGAACGGAATGCGGGCGTGAAAAACGAAGACCTTGCCTGGCAGTTCCGCCATCATGCCCTGTTTGTGGGATATGCGCCTGTGGCCAATCCCCGTTACGCCTGTGCAGTGGTGGTGGAACACGGCGTTGGCGGATCGAAAGCGGCGGCCCCTGTCGCGCATGATCTTTTGCTGATGGCCCAACAACGTGACCCGGGCTCCAAACCCATGGTGGCCAGCCCCGCCATGCCGCGGAAAGGAACATCCTATGGCTAGATCTGTCCAGATACAGGGGGAAGGATCGATTCTCCATGCGCTCAAATACATCAACTGGGGGTTGGTTTTTCTCATCGTCCTGCTCGCCAGTGTTGGCTTTACCGCCCTGTAC
>CAYRDI010000025.1:0-30641 GCA_964423095.1 uncultured Micavibrio sp. | reverse complement strand
AACGCGGGCAGGCCGTTCGATATCTGCACCTGCACATCGATGCTTTGAACATCGACGCCTTGAAACGCAATGGTGTTAATCCGCGCGACCATAGATTATCTATGACACAAGAATATCCGCCCGAAAAGCCCCTTAACCCTTTGTTCATGTTTCCTTAAAGGCTTGTTCACCTTATCGGCGTAGAACAGAAAAAAGATATTGTCCTTTTCCTTATCGGGAGATCATTCGTCCATGTCCGCCGTTACCAAAGAAGATGTTGCAAGATTGCACGCCTATCTGGTTGTGCCGGTTGCCGTATCGGAGCTGCTGATGGATGCCGCGCCGATCGATGGCGATACGCAATACGGCCTTCATGTTGCCTTATCCGAAATAGACCCCGATTCCGCGCTGCTGGCCATCGCACTGGGCGCACACCGGATTGCCGTGGATTTTGCCAAGGATATTCCCGTGGCCGCCGCGTTGAAGATGGAATCAGACCAGATTATTCAGGATTACGCGCCCGACTGGCTGGCCAATTACCACAACCACCCGGTTTGCGGGGATGCGCTATACGATCTGTTATCCCATGTGCCGGATGATCTGGAATCGCTCGCCGATCTGTTGGAAACATTACAAACCAGTTTAAAAGACCCGCAAGACCCCGCCTATACGCTCTGTGGTATTCTGGCGGTACAGGCCCGTGCCCACATGGAAATTGCCGATTACGTTTTGAGCGAGCTGGATGCCGAAATCAACGAAGAGATCACGGATCATGACGGCGTTTGTGCCTTCCCTACGCCCACGCTTTATGCCGACGAACAACCCGGGAACAATATCATCCTGTTCCCGGTTCACCGCCGCCGTTAAATTATTCTGAAATCATCGGCCCCAGTTTTTTACCGCCCAGCAGATGGACATGGTAATGGGGCACTTCCTGCCCGCCATTCAGCCCCGTATTGGCAATCATCCGGAAACCGCCTTCTTTTAACCCCAGATCGGACGCCACCTTTGACACCGCGCGGGTAAAACCGACAATTTCGGCTTCGGACGCCTTCGCTCCGAAATCGGCAACCGATACGTATTTCCCCTTTGGGATCACCAGAACATGGATGGGGGCCTTCGCCCCGATATCATGGAACGCCAGCGCATAGTCATCTTCGTGTACCTTTTTGGCGGGAATTTCTCCGCGCAGGATTTTGGCAAACACGTTATTGTCATCATAGGCCATGATCGGTTCCTTCCATCTTTACAGTCCGGCCTGATTTATACTAGAAAACAGCATGATCATCTACCCCGCCATCGATTTAAAAAACGGAAGTTGCGTCCGCCTGCACAAGGGTGACATGGACAAGGTCACCGTTTATAACGAAGACCCCGCCGCACAGGCACTGGAATGGGCGAAATGCGGGTTTTCATGGATCCATGTGGTGGATTTGAATGGCGCGGTGGACGGCAAACCCGTGAATGTCGAAGCTGTCCGCGCTATTTTGGGTGCCGCAGACCTGCCTGTTCAGCTGGGCGGTGGAATCCGTAGTCTTCAACAAATCGAAAACTGGCTTTCCGAAGGTGTGTCGCGCATCATTCTCGGCACCGTCGCGGTCAAAAACCCCGCACTGGTGCGTGAAGCCTGCGCCCTTTTCCCCGATCAGATCGCCGTGGGGATTGATGCACGCGGCACGAAGGTCGCCGTGGAAGGCTGGGTGGAAGAATCGGATATGGAAGTGAACGACCTTGCGGCCCATTTCGAACATGCGGGCGTTTGCACCATCATCTACACCGACATAAACCGCGATGGAACAGGACAAGGATTGAACATGGACAACACCATCGCCCTCGCAAAATCGACATCGATTCCGGTGATCGCGTCCGGCGGCGTGGCATCGTTATCCGATGTGCGTGCGGTACGCGAAGCCGCACCGCATGGCGTGGCCGGCATGATTATCGGAACAGCCCTGTATGACGGCGCCATCGACCCGCTGGCCGCCCTACGGGAGGCGGCGTGATGCTGAAAACACGTATTATTCCCTGCCTTGATGTGAATAATGGACGTGTCGTCAAAGGCGTTAGTTTTGTTGATCTGATCGATGCAGGCGACCCCGTTGAGCAAGCAAAATTATACAACGAACAAGGCGCGGATGAACTGACCTTTCTCGATATCACCGCCAGCCATGAAGAACGTGACACGATTTACGATGTCGTCAAAAAAACAGCGTCTTGTTGTTTTATGCCTCTGACGGTCGGCGGCGGCGTGCGCACACTGGACGATGTACGAAAATTACTGGATTGTGGGGCGGATAAAATTTCCGTGAACACCACGGCCATCCTCAATCCGCAATTTGTCAAAGACGCTTCAAACAAATGCGGCAGCCAATGCATTGTCGTTGCCATCGATGCACGCAAAAAAACCGATGGGGATGGATGGGAAGTGTTCACCCATGGTGGTCGCAAACCGACGGGCCTCGACGCTGTTCAGTGGGCAAAACGCATGACCGATTACGGGGCCGGTGAAATTTTGTTAACGTCTATGGACAAGGACGGGCAAAAAAGCGGTTTTGATCTGGAATTAACCCGCACGGTGGCCGATGCGGTTTCCATCCCCGTTATCGCCTCCGGCGGGGTCGGCAAATTGCAGGATTTCGTCGATGGTGTTCAAAAAGGCCACGCCAGTGCCGTTCTAGCCGCCAGCGTCTTTCATTTCGGCACTTTCAAGATTGGTGAGGTCAAACACGCCATGAAGGACGCGGGCATCCCTGTACGTCTTTAGGTTTATTGTTTTGACATAAGCCGTACGTCTTTCTATAACCGCTCTATGCTGGTGCCCTTTACAACCGCCGCCAAAAACCGTTTTCCACGTCAACATCTGACGCGGAATCGCACGGCGTGGGTTTATGACGTGGACGGCGTAATCCACTATTACGAAGGCATCGGCGACATTCTGGATTTTTATGCCGAAGTCAAAATCCTGCATTTTAGCGGCGTACTCCCTCACCTGAACCCAAGACAAATCCGCGCGCTTGGCCGCAAGAGCTATGAGGCAACCGGGGATGGGCTTTTGGGATATGTCGTACACGCGCTGGAGGCAGGGCTGTTAAAACCGGGCGAAGAATCAGTTTTTCGGGAAAAAATCTTTCGGGGATTCCATCAGGAAAAATTCAAAATTGTGCAAGAGCGCGACCTTCCACTGCTCTGGCCAGACAATAGAACAACGCAGTTGATGGAAGAGTTAAAGCAATCCGGCGTTACACAGAGTTTTTTAACGCAAGGATGCCGTATCCATTGGGCCGAACCTGTTCTGGAAGCAAAGAAGCTTTTACGGTTCTTCGAACTTGCCATCAGCATGGATTTTTCTGATTCAAACTTTGAAACCAAAAAACTGAGCCGCAAGCCGATTGTTGAGGCCATTCGCCGTCACGGCGTTTCGCCGGACAAAGTCGTTTTTATTGAAGACAGTATCGACAATCTCGTTACGGCAAAACAATACGACCCGCGTATTCTGACCGTCCTTATTTCCCCGCGCCCCGTTGCGCCGGAGAAGGAAGCATTTGTCGATATACAGACGCCCGATCTTGTGACATTTTTGGAATGTGCCCAAAAGATTTTCTGCCCACCCGACCCAAGGCTTGCTTATGACCGACCAGATGCTCGAACAACTCTACCAGCTCATCCTTTCCCGCAAAGGGGCTGATCCGCAAAGCTCCTACACCGCATCCCTTTACGCCAAAGGCACGGCGAAGATTGCGCAAAAAGTCGGTGAAGAAGCCGTTGAAACCTGTATCGAAGCCCTGCAGGGCGACAAGGAAAAATTAAAAGCGGAATCCGCCGACCTGCTCTATCACTTGATGGTTTTATGGGCCGATCAGGGCATTACGCCGGATGATGTTTTGAAAGTTCTGGAATCCCGCCAAGGCACCAGCGGCCACACGGAAAAAGCATCGCGATGATTACTTTCCTTCGAAAAACGAAGGATTGATGACCTTGTAATAATAGATCGAGGGAATGGTTTTCCCGCCCACGCGAACGGAGTACGGGTGCTCCCCGAACCTCTCGTAACCCATGCTTTCATAAAGCGCGATCGCACTTTCCATCGTTTTACGGACATCAAGGTTGATGACCGCGTAGCCTCTGCGCCGCGCCTCTTCTTCCAAGGTTTCCAGCAACAGCCGCGCAAGCCCGTGGCCACGCGCCCAGGGGGCCACAAAGTTCGTTGTCAAATGCACGACATGGGATTGTGCTTCGTTGTTGCCCGGGGGCAAAATCAACTGTGTGGTTCCGCAAATGACGCCGTCCAGACGCGCAACAAACAACAAACGCGTCGGCGCGGCGATCACACCCTGCCAGTAGCGTTCCAGAGAATCGCGTTCAGGAACATGAACCCAGCCGAATCCGCCGCCACCTTCAATGGCTGCCGCCGTCGCATCCGATAGATCATTCAGGTCAACCTTTGACAGACTTTCGAGGATCAGATCGACGGTCACTTTCGGATTCTGCGTTTGCACGCTGCTTTGATCGTTCATGGGGGCTCCTAAAAATTTCTCTTATGGATTCCAGTTTAAAAATCCGGCGATCAGTTCCAGCCCGGCCTTCTGGCTTTTTTCAGGGTGGAATTGCGTTCCGATGATATTGTCCTTTGCAACCATGGCCGTAAAATGACCGCCATAATCGCACCGCCCTGCTACATGATCGCTGTTCTTACATTCAAACACAAAAGAATGAACAAAATAAAAATCCGGAAATTCTCCATCCGGTTTTTTTGTGATGCCGCGCAGCACGGGATGGGGTTTTTGGTTATCCCAAACCATTTCGTTCCAACCCATATGGGGAATTTTCAAGGAAGAATCAACCGGCGTCATCTTCACCACATCACCCGAAATCCAGCCGAGTCCTTCGTGAACACCGAATTCGAGACCACGGGAGGCCAACAGTTGCATCCCCACGCAAATGCCGAAAAAGGGTTTGCCGCGTTGCAAGACATTTTCGCATAGCGCATCAACCATGCCATCCACTTTTTTAAGGCCGTCAATACAATCACCAAAAGCTCCCTGTCCCGGAAGAACGATTTTATCGGCGCGGGCCACCACATCGGCATCCGCCGTAATCACGGCCTCGCCCCAGGTCCCCGTTTCGACCAGAACATGGGCAAAAGCCTTTTGCGCGGAACGTAAATTCCCCGAACCGTAATCTATGATCGCAATCGTCTGAGCCGCCATAACGCTTTACTTTTCCAATAAAATTATGCTTTTGTACGGATCGTTGTACCTTGGTTTTGATGGGATATCCATAGATGAATATAGGCTTTTATAAATGGTCGGAAACGCCAAAAGACGTTCGGGAACGGATTCTAAAGCGCGCGCAGGCCGAAATCGAGGATATACGCGACAAAGTGCGCCCCATTCTGGAGGATGTACGCATCCGCGGCGATGCCGCACTCATCGATTATGCGGCGCATTTCGATCGGGCCGCCCTTACATCGCTGAAAGTCAGCGAGGACGAATTTGTCGCGGCAAGAAACTCTCTTGATCCTGCCATGAAAAAAGCGATCGACCGCTGCGTTGCCAATGTCCGTAAATTCCACGAAGAACAAATGCGCCGCGTGGAAAGCAAATGGATGGTGGAAATAGAACCCGGCGTCTGGGCCGGCGAAAAAGTAACGCCTGTCAGTTCTGTGGGTCTTTATGTGCCAGGCGGTAAAAACCTTTATCCATCGGCTCTTTATATGCTTGCGGTTCCGGCTGTCGTCGCAAAGGTGCCGCAAATTGTAATCTGCACACCGCCCCGTCCCGATGGATCGGTGAGCGATGTCATTCTTTATGCCGCCGATGTATCCGGCGTTCGTGACATTTATAAAGTTGGCGGTGCGCAAGCAATTGCGGCGATGGCGTATGGCACACAAACCATTCCGAAAATTCACAAGGTTTTAGGGCCATGCAGCCCATTCGGGGCGGCCGCCAAGGAAATGGTCGGCGGGGTGATCAACCCCGGCATGCCGGCAGGCCCGTCGGATGCGATCATTTTGTGTGATGAAAGCGCGGATCCGGACAATACGGTGCTCGATGTATTGAACGAGGCAGAACACGGGCCGGATTCGGCAGGGCTTCTGGTCACCCATGATGAAAAACTGGCACGTTATGTCCATGCCAAGCTGAAGGAAGAAATTGCGGGTCTGCCGGAGCCACAAAAATCCTACCTTATGACCAACATGGCTGCATACAGTGGTGTGATTCTTACTGATAATCTGGAAAGCTCGATTGCTTTTGCGAATCTTTACGCTCCGGAACATATTGTTTTAAAAACAAAAAACAATGACGATGTTTTATCGAAACTTCAGAACGTCGCCGAAATCCTGATCGGTGAAAACTCCCCCTCCAGCCTTGGCAATTACGGAATCGGTGTGAACCACGTTTTGCCCACCGGTGGCATGGCGCATTCCTATTCCTGTACGTCTGTTTGGGATTATTTGAAACGTACATCGCTTGCTCGTGTCGATGCGCAAGGATTGAACGCCCTCACGCCCGCTGTCCTGGCCATGGCGGATTACGAGGGTTTTCCGGCCCACGGAAATGTTTTAAGGAAAAGAAAAATCCACAACGCGTAAAAGCGTACGATTTCCTTAAAGTGTCCCCTTCGTGCTGGGCAACGCCCCATTTGCACGAGGATCGATTTCGCACGCCATACGCAAAGCCTTCGCCAGAGCCTTGAACACGCTTTCAATGCGGTGATGGTTATTTTCGGCATAAAGATTTTCAACATGGAGTGTAATGCCGCCGCTCTGCGCAAAAGCACGGAAAAATTCGCCGAACAATTCCGTTTCCATCTGTTCGCCCAGCCGGTCGATTGTGAAATCCACGTTCCAAACCAGATAAGCACGATTTGATAAATCCAGTGCCACGCGAGACAGGGCTTCATCCATCGGCACATAGGAATGACCGTAGCGGCGAATGCCCGCCTTATCACCCACGGCCTGTTTTAACGCTTGCCCCAGTGCGATACCGGTATCTTCGACCGTGTGATGGGAATCGATCTCTAAATCTCCATCGCAACGGATGGTCAAATCGAACAGGCCGTGTTTGGCGAGTTGTTCCAGCATATGATCGAAAAACGCCACACCTGTTGAAATATCCGCCTTGCCGATCCCGTCTAGATTGATAGCAACGGAAATAGATGTTTCTTTGGTTTTGCGTTCTATGCTTGCTGTTCTCATCGTCCGGTGCGCCTTTATTGAATATGCGGATGGTCTTCGCCTTTTTTCGTCCGAAGCATGGAGAGCAGAATGCTTCCGGCCAACACACCAATCGTCATGCCCAGGGATACAAAGGCAGGCAAATGATGTTCGGTAAAGTGTACGTAAAACACTTTGCAGCCAATAAGAATAAGCACGATCGAAAGACCGTATTTCAGATATTCGAATCTGTGAATCACATGCTCGATTGCAAAGAACATCGCGCGCAGCCCCAGAATGGCGAAGATGTTTGCGGTGAAAATAATATAAGGATCGGTGGTCACAGCAAATGCCGCCGGAACGGAATCAAAAGCGAACATCACATCGGTCAGTTCGATCGTGCATAATGTCAGGAAGAGCGGCGTTGCAAATAATAAACCCTTGTCTGTGCCGTCTTTTAACCGGACAAAAAATTTGTTTTCGTGAAGCTGGTCGTCGATCCGCAGATGTTTCTTTAAAAACTTTACGTACGGTTTTTGCGTGTAGTCTTCTTTTTCTTCTGTGTCGGTTTTTAAAAGTTTGATACCGGTAAGAATCAAAATGGCGGCAAAAATCAGCAACACCCATGCATACTGTTGGACAATGGCCGCGCCCGCGCCGATCATAATTCCCCGCAAGACAACAACGCCGAGAATGCCCCACACCAAAACCCTGTGTTGATATTGCCGCGGTATGGCAAAAGAAGAAAAGATCACCGACATGACAAAAAGATTGTCCATCGAAAGACTGAGTTCCAGCAGCCAGACGGTAAAATAATCCGCTGCATTGTCCCCGCCATCGCTGTGCCAGACCCAAAGTCCGAACAACAATCCGAATGAGGCATAAATAGCGGCAAGACGGAGAGATTCTTTTAGCTCGATCACATGATCTTTTTTATTGAGAACAAACAGGTCCACGAACAAAAGCACGCACACCAAAAATAAAAATGAGGCCCAAACCCAAACAGGATGCCCCATCATATTCATACTCAGAAAAGATATATCCATAAAACCCCATGATGTGCGAAAAGGATACCGGCAGTGCAAAATCTCTTTATCCAAAGGATTTCGGCCATCGTACAGGGTGGGCCCATACAAAACAACCCCGATTGCGCGGGCTTCGAAGATCCGGATACCCTATTTTTCAGGAACACGTTCCCGGCGGAGATACACATAAAAAGCCCCGCTTCCGCCATGGCGCGGCGCGGCGGGAACGACTTTTAAAACGATGCCGTCCAACGGCGGGCGGCACAGCCAGTTTTTTAAATTGCGCTTGAGGACGCCAGTTTCGAGAAGGGCGTCGTCCCGCAGCGGATCCTTTTTCATGACGCCCCCTTTGCCGGTTATGATCAGGAGGCAGCGATCACCGCGCTGGTGGGCGGCGCGGACAAAGGATCGCAAGACGTCTTCGGCCTCGGCCTGTGTATGGCCATGCAGATCCAGACGTCCGTCAATCGGGATTTGGCCCCGCCGCAATCTGGTTTCCGTCCGCCGGTCAAGTTGGGCTGACCTCTGTCGTGGTCCCCCGGAAACATCTGTACGCACGGGCAAGGGCAAATGTACGCGATCTTCACGCGCTGCGGAGGGCGGCAATGGCATAGGCTCGACGCGGGGTAAAACCTTGTCCTTCAGAGGAGCGACTTCCCGTGTGTACGCTTCCCAAAGGGGGTCGCCCCTCACATCATCGGGCGTCTCTGTCTTTCCGGGTCCTTTTTTACGCCGACCGCCACCCATTTTCATTTGTTCCCAAAAGGTTTTTTTCTTTTTGCCGCGTTTCAGGCATAATGGCAAGAAGGCAATACATGTTAGAAAATGCGGACAATGGTCTTTAAATTCAAAAAAATCCTGCTTACAACCTTTCTGGCCGCCACGCTTTTGATCCATCCGCAAATCGCCTGCGCTCAGTTCGAAGGTAAAGTTTCGAGCAATGAAGACGTTGCCATGGCTTTTTTCAAAACGGGGAATACAAAACCTGATTTTGAGTTATGGGCCAGAAATTCCAAAAATTATAAGGTGCAGCCTCCCACACATGCCTTGCGCTATATCGAAGACGAAAAGCAACGCTTGATCAAAGCCTGGCAGAAATACGATCCGGAAAGCAATACGATCATTTTGCAGACCAAGGTCGATATAGAACTGGAAATTCGCCAGGATGAAAATTCAACGGAGCCTGCTTATTGGGTTTACATTTCATTGCCGCAACGCCCGCCCCTTTACTTCCCGTACTTCTACCAGAACTACCTGTTCGCCGTCATCCCGTTGGACATCGAAAGGCTGATGGTTCAGAAAATCACGCGCAGCCAGTTTGATTTGATCAAAAACGATTTCAAGGATGCCGTCCACGGGCAGGCATGGCTGCGGCTTGGCCTGAAACCCAAAATCGCCCATATGGACCAACCGTATGACATAGACGGGCAGGAACGGTGGGTGTTGATGGCGGATGTCGTGAACATGGCCCTGACCTCCCGGCAAACCGGATCACCGTACTGGTATTATGTTGCAGACTGGTATGTCACCCCCAAGGCCCGGGAACTGAACGGCCTTTATGAGGAGCACCGCGAAAAAGTGGAAGAAAACAAGGGACTGACAACGCCCTAGCCCTCTTGGGCGGGATCTCCGTTTCATGCTATAATAGGGGGTCAGGCAACAAATATGCGTAAGGACAATGGATTTGTTTTCGCAGTTGGGACCTTTGTTTAAAACGACGATGCGGCAGGCGGAATCGGCCGATACGCGTCTTGGCATCCGGCGCGACGAAAAGCACGAGCATGGCAAGAAAGACCACCCCGAAAAGCAGGACGAAGAAGAAAGTCCTTTGTGGAACGATTCCACAACCGTTAGCGTCGAAGCCCTGAAAACTTTTTTGAATGAATTTTTAAAGACAAAAGGGATTGAGCACGAAACGACATCCGCCGTCATAACGACAGAAGAAAGTGCCTATAAGCCGGAACCCTTAAAGCCTACGACAACCATCGCTGCAAGAGCCATGAAAGCCTACGGATCGCACGCCGATCACGACCCGCCACCACCATCCTTGAGCGAAACAAAGGCGCCGGAAGAACCACAGGATCTGACCGCTCTTCTCAAAACGGATGAAGTTCGTACCATGCATACACTCATTCGTGAATTGAAGAATTTGCAGGACCGCGGTGTGGATTTTTTGACGATCGAGAAACCCGATACGTTTTTAGAAGCCCTGGTGATTGCCGTCGAAACCGAAAAAAAACGATACTAACATTTCGCGGCGTATCCCTCGTCCACCGTCAAAAGGATTTGCGGAAACGACGGGTCTTTCTCGATCTTCTGCCGCAAACGGTAAATATGGGTTTCCAGCGTGTGCGTTTGCACGGTTTCCGCATAGGACCAAACGGCGGACAACAAATCGTCCCGACCAACCGGCGCGCCCGCCGCACGGTAGAGATGAACAAGGATCGCCGTTTCCTTTTCGGTCAGCCGCGTGGTGGGACCGTCTTTTCCGGTCCATAGATTTTCGCGTGTATCCAGCGTTCCACCTGCAAATTCCAGCGTTTGCGAGGGCCGCCGCGCATCCTGTGCCAGCTGCCCGATTTTTTCGATAAAGTCGGCCGCACGCAGCGGGGCCGAAACCGGCAGGATGGAATGACCGCCCTCTTCCGTAACAGCCCCTCCCAGAAACAGAACGGGAGAAAACAGCGGTACGGGCAAAACCGGATCGGCCACGACCGAACAGAGGTAATCAGCCCCTTCCGCCGGTTTGATATGGGGGACGTGGCCCGCGAGGCGGACGAGCGCGCAAAGGTACCCGGCGACGGCGGGGTTATGGGCAAAAACGGCTATATCGGCGGGTCTGGTCATGAGGCATTTTTTTCGTTTGATTGCAGGATGTTAGCATAAAAAATCCTTTAAGTCATTGATTCTTCGCGCCGCGCCTATGGCACGCGCTTTGCAAATAAACGGGTATGTTGGAGCAAGCCACCGCGTTTCAATCGCCCAAAGCCCATGATCCTGCCTTTGCCGTTTGGGAAAAGGCCGGGGAACGCACGTCCAGCCGGTTTACAGTAAATGACCGCACTGCGGGCCCCATTCCTGCGTTCGGCACCATGGTTCATGCCAACGTGGCCCTGACGGCCGCGTACGCACCGCAAGGTCGCCAGCCCGACGGCGACACGGAGCATACACAGACCCGCGCAGACATCCAGTACGAGGCAAAGGACGATGGTTTTAGTTTCGATGACGTGATCGACATCATCAACCCGCTTCAACATATTCCGGTGTTGAGCATGTTTTACCGGAACGTCACGGGCGATACGATCAAGCCGTTTGCTAACATTATCGGCGGCGCGATTTTCGGCGGCCCTGTTGGCGCGGTCAGCAGCACGATCAATTCTATCGTCAAGACAGAAACCGGAAAAGACATTGCCGAAAACGCGCTGTCCCTGATCGGGTTTAATGTGGGCGGCGAAACACCCAAACCCGATATCCAATACGGAGCACAGCTCAGCTACGACGAAACACAGCGGCTAGATAGCGCGTCACAGAAAGTTGCGGATTTATACGGACGGACACAAAAAAACTTTGCCGCCAATCACAGCACGCAACCATCACAAACCTGGAATACCTGATGCGGTTACGTCCGATCACCAAAAAGCGCAGTGCCAACGCGAATATGCGATGCCCCAAGCGCGATTCCTTTTTCAAAATCCCCACTCATACCCATACTTAAATTCGAAAGATTGTTGCCCTGCGCCAGTTTTTTTAAGAGCGCGAAATGGAGCGCGGACGGTTCATTGACAGGGGGTATACACATCAAACCGGCAATGTTCAGCCCGCAGTCTTTTTGGCAAAAAGACAAAAATTTCGGCAATGCCGAAGGGACGATGCCTGCTTTTTGTTCCTCTTCTCCGGTATTGACCTGAATAAAACAAGGAAGGTCCCTACCCTGCTTTTTCATTTCCACGGACAAGGTTTGCGCAAGTTTTTCACGGTCAAGGGTTTCAATACAATCGAACAAAGCAACGGCCTCTTTTACCTTGTTGGTTTGCAAAGGGCCGATGAGATGAAGTTTTAGATCCGGGTAAGCTGCGCGGCGATGCGCCCAATGGTCGTAGGCTTCCTGCACCCTGTTTTCACCGAAGACGCGGTGTCCCGTCGCAAGCGCAGCGGTGATACGATCTTCCGCCTGCGTCTTGCTGACGGCAACCAGCTGCACTGCCCCCTCTTCCCGTCCCGCGGCAAGACAGGCGCGCCTGATTTTATTTTGTACGGTTTGAAAGTTTTCGGCGATGGACATGGCGATACCCTAGTGGCCCTTACCCCAAAAAGAAAGAGGCGCCGCAAAGGGCGCCTCCTCCATAATTTTTGTCAGCTTCGATTAGAAGTTGAACTGAACGCCGCCGAGAACGGACGTAGCGTCAGCATCGTCGCCACCGCTGGATACGCTCTCAGAGCCATCCACGTAGCTGACGGAACCGCGCAGCGTCAGGCCTTGCGTCACCGTGTAGACAACACCGCCGGTGTAGCGTTTGAAGTCAGGCAGGTCGTTGTTCAGGTTTTTGTTCAGGTAAGACGCGCCGAACTGGAACGGGCCAGTCGTGTAGTCAGCACCGACAACATACGTTTGGGTATCAACACCATCCTGTACCAGGAAGTTGTTGTCTTCGGTGTAAACCGCACCGAGGCCGAAAGCCCCGATGTCAAGATCGGCACCGACGTTCCATTGATTCCAGTCGTCGGAAGAAGACGTGTCTTCTTCTACGCCAACGTGCGTGTAACCGCCGCCAACAGCGAAACCGATGTTGTTGAAGGTTCCTTCGTAACGGAGCGCGCCTTCGTATGCGGAAGACATGTTGCCGGAAACATCGTCCGTTGCGAAACCGTTGGTGTTCGTAGCGGAGTTGATGTCTTCGTTGGAACCGTTGTCAGCAACGTCCGGTGTGTACGATGCGCCGAATTGGAAACCATTCCAGTTCGGAGACAGGTACGTTACTTTTTCATCAAAGCCCGTAGCATCGTTAGCATAGTCCAGACGGTTGCCCGTGAAAGAAGATGCATAAACCGTTTGTTCGATGTTGAACGGGTTGATGTACTGACGCAGACCGTCGATGTTGGAGTCAGCAGAAGGAGCAGCAACCTGCAGGAGGTAGTTTGCGCCATCTTCGGAGCCCAGGTTTACGCGGCCGAGGTTAGAGGCCAGGTACAGGTAGGATTCCTGAACAGTGTTGGAATCATCGCCGCCATCAGCCAGCAGTTCGCCATGGAAACCGTAGGTCAGGCCGTTGTCTGCGGTGCCTTCAGCATTGAAGTGCAGCTCAGAGTCGCGGATCATGTCGAAGCTACGGGTATCATTGCCCGCTGCATCGTCCTGGTCCAGCCAGCCCATGTAGTTTTTCGTGTAACCGCCAACCGTAACGTCAACTTGTGCCTGTGCAGGAGCAGCGGCAAAAGCAACGCCGACGAGGGCAGCACTGCAAAGCAGAATTTTTTTCATTTTCATTCCTCCAAATATTGAAAAACTTTCTTAGAAAGGCCTAGGAACGGCCGACAAGAAAACCAACCGGAACCCCGATTGATGCCTTTATTTAGTCGTAAAGGAGTCGCACGGTCAACGTATCCAAGACCCAACCGGCGTATTTAGGGCGGGGCTGTTGCAAAACTGCAACAAGCGAAGATGGAGACCTTAATTTAATTATGGAATTATATCGCTTGCGTATTTTATGCATGAAAAGTGCTGTCTTGCCAAGGGTTTCCACAGGAGTGGGAAGATGGTGCGGCACAGTGCTTGAGTGCGGTTATACGCCGTGCTAATCAATCAAAAGGTTAACGGGGCCACACCCTACAAGGAGTTTTTATTATGAAATATAGAACGTCCGCCTTATCGCTTTTTGTTCTCTCTCTGCTCTCTGTTTTTTTCATAACATCGTGCGATACGTACAAGGGTGAGGCGAAATACCCAACGGGCTATGACCGCAGCACAACGGGCGGCGATATATACGGCAAACCCGAAAGCGTTTTCGGGGAAGGTGGGCTCTCGCTTCTGGGCGGAAAAAAGAAAACGGATGACGGATCGAACGGAATCGGCGTGAATTCGTATCTATGGCGCGCATCGCTGGACACCGTTTCCTTTATGCCGTTGGCAAGCGCAGACCCGTTTGGCGGCGTCATCATAACGGATTGGTACACCGCGCCGGAAAAGCCGGACGAGCAATTCAAGGTCAACGTCTTTATCCTGTCCAAACAGCTGAAATCCGATGGCATCAAGGTCAAGGTGTTCCGTCAGGTCAAAGGCAAGGGCGGCAAATGGGTCGATTCCACAGTGGCCGACAAAACCGGCCCACAAATGGAAGATGCCATCCTGACGCGTGCGCGTGAATTGCGCGTGGCCGACATCGGAGGCGAAGAATAACCGTTTTACCACCGAAACACTTTTCAAAAGAGGGGGGTTGGGCTAAAACCAACCCTCATCTTTTATTTTGAGGACGAAAGAGCGTTTTGATGGAACGGTATAATATCAAGAACACAGAAGCCAAATGGCGCAAAAACTGGGCGGACGGTAAAGCGTTTGAGGTCAAGGAAGATCCATCGAAGAAAAAATACTACGTCCTCGCCATGTTGCCGTACCCGTCGGGCCGCATCCATATCGGCCACGTCCGCAACTACACGCTGTCCGATGTCGTCGCGCGTTTTAGAAAGATGCAAGGGTATAATGTCCTGAACCCGATGGGGTGGGATGCCATGGGCCTGCCGGCCGAAAACGCCGCCATGGAACGCGGCGTTCATCCATCCGATTGGACGTACAACAACATTGCGCAAATGAAAGAACAGCTTTTGTCCATGGGCCTTGCCATTGACTGGTCCCGTGAGGTCGCAACCTGTCATCCCGGCTATTACAAACATCAACAAAAGATGTTCATCGAATTTTTCAAAAAGGATTTGGCATACAGAAAGGAATCGATGGTCAACTGGGACCCGATCGAAAACACGGTTCTGGCCAACGAACAGGTCGTGGATGGGAAGGGGTGGCGTTCCGGCGCACCTGTGGAACGCCGCAAACTCTACCAATGGTTCTTCCGCATCACCGATTACGCCGAAGATTTGCTGGCCGCGATCAAAACGCTCGACCGCTGGCCGGATAAAGTCCGCCTGATGCAGGAAAACTGGATCGGCAAATCGCAGGGCGCGCAATTCAAATTTGACCTGACGACCACCGACGGACAGATCGAAGTTTATACAACGCGTCCCGATACGCTGTTCGGCGCATCGTTTGTGGGGCTTGCCTTCGATCACCCGATGGCCAAACAACTGGCGGGCAACAAAGAAGGGTTTGATGCGTTCGTCAAAGCGTGCCAATCCACCGGCACATCCGAAGCCGCGATCGAGCAGGCCGAAAAAATTGGTTTTGATACGGGTCACAAGGTCGCGCACCCTTTCATCAAGGGAAAAGAAATTCCCGTATATCTCGCCAACTTCATTCTGATGGATTACGGAACGGGCGCGATCTTCGGATGCCCAGCACACGATGAACGCGATTTTGAATTTGCAACGAAATACAATCTTCCCATTCTGCCGGTTGTTTCTATGCCGGAAGGGGAGAAACTGCCCTATACCGGCCCCGGTAAAATCATCAATTCCGATTTCCTGGATGGTAAAGCGGTTGATGAAGCAAAGACAGCCGCCGTTTCCGAATTGAAAAAACAGGGCAGGGGCGAAGGCGTCACCAAATACCGCCTGCGTGATTGGGGCGCGGTACGACAGCGTTACTGGGGTTGCCCCATTCCGCTGGTTCATTGCGATTCTTGCGGGATTGTCCCCGTGCCGGACAACCAATTGCCCCTCATTCTGCCCGAAGACATCAATTACGACGAACCCACAAATCCGCTGGTGCGGCACCCCACATGGAAACACACCGACTGCCCCAAATGCGGCAAACCCGCCACACGCGAAACCGACACGATGGATACGTTCGTGGATTCCAGCTGGTATTATTTGCGTTATATGGATGCGCGAAATGAGAACGAAGCCTTTGCGGAGCCAATCGCAAAATATTGGGGCGGGGTTGATCAATATATCGGAGGCGTGGAACATGCCGTTCTCCACCTTTTATATTCGCGCTTTTTCACCCGCGCTCTGCGCGATTGCGGCTATCCCATTCAATCGGATGAACCGTTCCTGGGTCTGTTCACACAAGGGATGGTCACGCATGCAACATTTCAGGATGCGCAAAATAAGTGGCTTTATCCCACCGATGTTGAAAATATCGACGGCAAATGGGTTACAAAAGAGGGCGGAAAGCCAGTGACCATCGGCCCCGTCATTAAGATGTCGAAATCCAAAAAGAACGTCATCGACCCGCAAGACATCATCGACACATACGGCGCGGATTCCGCACGGCTGTTCATCCTTTCAGATTCCCCGCCGGACCGTGATCTGGAATGGTCTACCGCCGGGATCGAGGGCGCATGGAAATACATCAACAAAATCCACCGCAGTATCGCAGAGATGGATTTGGGCAAGGCAGGAGCAAAAACACCGGAAAAATTTTCGGAAGCGGCAACAAAACTGCGCCGTACAACCCACCAAACGATCGAAGCCGTGGCCAATGACATCGTGGCCTTTCACATGAACAAGGCGGTTGCCCGTCTTCGCGAGCTATCCAACCTGTTTTCATCGTTCACGCCAAAAGACGATTCGGACAAATGGGCTTTGCGCGAAGCGGTGGAAAGCTATCTGGTCATGATCAATCCAATGATCCCGCATGTGACCGAAGAGTTGTGGGAAATGCTCGGCCACAAAACACCCTTGACACAAACACCGTGGCCAGCCGCAGACAAGACGCTCGTAGAAAACGACACGGTCACCATGGCCGTACAGGTCAACGGAAAAACGCGCGCAACCATCACGTTGCCGGCGAATGCCGATAACAAACAGGCCGAAGAAGCCGCGCTGTCCGAAGCATCCGTGAAAAACGCGATCGAAGGCAAAGCAGTGAAAAAAATCATCGTGGTGCCGGGGCGGATCGTCAACGTGGTGGCGGCATGACGCAAACCCCGCCGTCGCTCTTCATGGTCATGATCGGGGGCCACACACCCACATCGAACCTTGAAGTACACGACATGCGGTTTGTTGCAGGCCATAACATTGAAGACACCTACGAAACCCTGCAAACCGAATGGTGGGGCGATCCGGACACGCTCCATCTTGATGTCTGGTCATGCATCACCTGCATCGACGGGTACGACGTTTCGTTAAAAAAATCCCCTTATGACGGGAAAGAGAAACTGTTCTTCGTCAATCTCGGCGGATATGACCCCGCGATTTTCGATGAGTTGCACAAAAACATCCTGGTTGTGGCCGAAAACGAAGCGCAGGCAAAGCATGCCGCGCGGCAGACCATTCAGCACTGGAGCACGCCGCACAAAGATACATCCTTTGAAATTGAAAAAATTATTCCGCTATCGGATGTTGGGGCGTACACTATCCATCTGGAAAAATCGGCCGCGCCCGCACCATTCACCTTTAAATGCGGGTACACGCCGATATCGAAAAAAGCATTGGCAAAAAAGGCCGGATAATGAAGTCTGCAACATTCCTTTTGTTTTTGTTTTTGGTCGGATGCGGCTTTACACCGATGTATGGCAACAGCGCCGATGAAAACAAACAGGCCCTGCAAAATGTCGAAATATCCATGATCCCCGATCAGGGCGGCGTGACACTTCGCAACCTTCTTATCGATTCGTTCTACAAAGACGGATATCCCGATCATCCGGCATATCGGTTAGACGTCGGCACATTACGCGAAACGGTCAGCGACCTCGACATCACCGCAACATCGGAATCAACGCGCCGGCAGATCCGGATAGCGGCCGATATGGTTTTGGTGGATCTATCTTCGGGCGGTCCGGCCGTTTTGCGGCGGACATTGACATCCACCACCAGCTATAACGTGCTGGGCAGCCAGTTCACCACGCGCGTTTCAGAGAACGACGCCCGCGAAGCCGCCCTGCATGAGCTCGCCCGACAGATCGAAACACAGACGGTTTTATATTTCAAACGCTAGACAGAATTGACAGAACACCCCCTCATGGCTAGGATTTCCGGGCTATGACTTTCATTCGGCCATAGATCGCGGAAAATTTCAGGGGTAGCTTGCACCGCGTTAAAAAAGCGAAAAGTGCCAGGGCTCATCGGAAGGCCCGGGTCCCGTAGCTGCAAACGGGGTCTTTATGATGTATTTAAACAAAAGTTTTTGTGATGCCGTAGAGGCCGCGAGCACAACCGCGCCTGATGAATTGATTTTACTAACACTACGCCACGGAGAATCTCTGGGTCAGCGAAATATTGCCGCCTATAAAGAGCTTGGCGACCACGCTATACCGATTACGCGTTTAGGCATCCGTCAATCGATTGCCGCCGCGAACATTATCGGTCGCCTTAGCTTTGCAGCCAAGTTCAATTCTTTGCAAATCATCAGCAGCACAGGAGAACGTGCGGAAACAACGGCGGAGATTTTGTATGATGTATTAATAGGCACAAGAAAAGATTTAGCGCTATTAAAAGACGGGCGTCTCGACAAACAAAAGTTCGGACGTTTTGACGGATTTTTTTCAGACGAAGAAAGGGCGCGTAGCGTGCCGGCAGATTATCAAACCTACTTGCGGGAAGAGGCCCCGAAAGGAAAATTTTTTGCACGTCCCCCAAAAGGGGAAAGTATTGCTGATGTTCAGGATCGTATGGGGGAATGTCTTGCGGAGTTGATGAAAAACCCCAAGCCTACTATTATCGTTACCCATGGTACGAACACCCTTTGCATCGACAATATACTTTTAGGGCTTGGCGAAGAATGGGTTTTAGACAATATCGACAAACGCCCGAATTGCTCCGTTCATTTAATAACCGGAAGCGCAGAAGGCGGCTTTAAAAAAACAATTTTGGCGCAGAAACCGCTGAAACAGCAAATGGCCGGATTGAATCTGGTAAAATAAAGACATGAAACTCACCTACCGTGATATAGAAACTTTTGTAAAAAACCCCGCCCCAAAGGCGCGGGTCATTCTGGTGTACGGGCCGGATACGGGGTTGGTGCGTGAACGATCCGATAGCATGGGCAAAACGATCGTACCGGACTTACAAGACCCGTTCAATGTCACCGTCCTTCAGGGGGACGACATTGCCGACGATACAGCGCGTTTAAAAGATGAAGCGATGGCCATGTCCATGATGGGTGGGGCGCGGCTGATCCGCATTGAAAATGCGGGCGATAAAATCACGACGGTTTTGAAAGACTATCTTGCCGATGCAAGCGCGGAAAATCTTGTGATCCTGGAGACAGGGGAGCTCGGCCCGCGTTCGTCTTTACGCAAGCTGTGCGAACAGGCCGCCAATGCCGCCGCGGTTCCCTGCTATGTCGATGATGAACGCGCAATTGCGCAATTGGTGCGGAGCATCCTTTCGGAAGGTGGATACACCATCCAGCCCGATGCGTTGTCCTGGCTTTCTATGAACATCGCGGGTGATCGGATGCGCATCCGCGCTGAAACCGAAAAACTGGTTCTGTACATGGGTGCGCAATCCAAACAAATTACCATGGACGATGTGATGGCGATTTGCGGGGAAGCCGGCGCGCAATCTTTCGATGATCT
The DNA here is from genome assembly GCA_964423095.1 of uncultured Micavibrio sp. Taxonomy (GTDB): domain Bacteria; phylum Pseudomonadota; class Alphaproteobacteria; order Micavibrionales; family Micavibrionaceae; genus Micavibrio_A. The sequence continues at coordinate 10,854 of CAYRDI010000025.1, read as the reverse complement.
GATCTACGCCATCGGCGGCAGCAAAACGGAAATCGCGCTTTTTACCTATAACAAATTGCTGGGGGAGGGTATCCCCGTCATCCAGATCATGCGCATCCTGCAAGGCCATTTCAGAAAGCTGCATTACACAAAGGCGATGATCGCAAACGGCATGGCGGCGGACCAGGCGATGGGAAAATTGCAACCGCCGATCTTTTTTAAAAACCAGGCACCGTTCAAGGCACAACTTTCAAAATGGCCGGAAGACAGGCTCATCAGCATTTTATCACGCTTGAGCGAAGTAGAAGCGCAGATGAAACGTACGGGCGCGCCCACAGAAACACTGGGATCGCAGGTTATTCTATCGCTAGCGGCCTGAGGATCAGACGGGCTTGTTCGAAAGCCGCGCCAGAACGTCATCGAGTTGATCGAGATTTTTGAATTCGATCGAAAGCGCGCCGTCCTGCTCCCCATTCATGTTGATACGAACGACAAGACCGAGTTTGGACGATATATCCTTTTCCAGCGCGAGCAGGTTCGGATCTTTGAACGTGGCATCCTTGCCCGCACCGCGTTTGCGGATTTCGCGTCCCGCAGTTTGCGCGGCGAGTTTTTCCGTTTCACGCACCGATAAACCTTTGGCCACAACATCCTGCGCCAGCAGGGCCGGATTCTCCGCATTGATCAACGCACGCGCGTGCCCTGCGCTCAGGTCGGAACCAATCACCATGTTCTGCACGCTTTCGGGCAAATTCAGCAGCCGCACCATGTTGGAAACATGACTGCGTGATTTCCCGACGGCTTCGCCGACATTTTCAGGCGAGAGCGCGAATTCATCCATCAAACGCTGATAGCCTTTGGCCTCTTCGATCGCGTTCAAATCCTGACGCTGCAGGTTTTCGATGAGCGCAATTTGTAAAACCTGAATATCGTCAAGATCGCGGATGACGACGGGCACTTCGTGGATCTGTGCCTTTTGACATGCGCGCCAGCGGCGTTCGCCGGCGACGATTTCATACATATCCGGATTGCCGGGAACGGGACGCACAAGAATCGGTTGCAACAGGCCATGCTGGCGAATGCTGTCCGATAAATCCTTGATGGCCTGCGCATCGAAATGCTGGCGCGGCTGATCCGGATTTGGGACAAGTTGGCCGATACCAAGCGTTTTGCGCGTAAGGCCGGTAAACAAGGTTCCTTCGTCATGCGATGCGGCGGCAAAGCTCACCTCTTCATCTTCGAACAATGCGTCCAGCCCTCGGCCCAATCCTCTTTGTTTCGGTGTCATCTTGTCTCTCTTTTAAATTATGCGGCTTCTGTTTGATCGGGCTTGCGCACATCGGACGCGGCACCAGATAAAATTTTCTTTTCGCGTTTCAGAACTTCGCTGGCCAGCCGGATATACGCGCTCGCCCCCGGGCATTTCATATCGTAAACGATCGCGGGCAAACCATAGGATGGCGCTTCGGACAAACGGACATTGCGCGGGATCACGGTTTTGTAAACCTTCTCCCCGAAATAGGAACGCACGTCCGCCGCCACCTGATCCGATAAATTGTTCCGGCGGTCAAACATGGTCAACACCACCCCGTGAATATCCAGCCGCGGATTGAAGGATTTGTTGACCCGCTCGATGGTTTTGACGAGGTGCGAAAGCCCTTCGAGCGCAAAAAATTCGCATTGCAGCGGCACGACCACGGAATCCGACGCCACCAACGCATTCAAAGTCAAAAGGCTTAAGGATGGCGGGCAATCAATGATCACATATTCATAAGGCATGGGGACGCGAAGGGCCCTTTGCAGCCGGAACTCGCGGTGTTCCGCCCCCACAAGCTCAATCTCGGCGCCTGACAGATGGATGGAGGAGGGCAGGACGAACAGCCCCGGAACCTTGGTCGGTTGCACGGTTTCAGCCACCGTTGCATCATCGAAAATAACGTCATAGGTGCTTTTGCGGATACCGGCGCGCTTGATGCCAAGGCCGGTGGAGGCATTGCCCTGCGGATCCAGATCGACCAGCAAAACCTTCTTCCCGATGGCCGCAAGGGCGGTGGCAAGATTGACGGCGGTGGTGGTTTTACCGACGCCCCCTTTTTGGTTGGCGATGGATAAAATGCGCGGAATGCGGTTGGTGGTGCGGGCAGCGCGAGGCGAAGAAGTTAATGTTGGTGGACTTGACCAGGATTTTTCATCGCTCATGGCCTGCGCTCCTTTTCTTTCGGAAGAAGGTCACTATGGCGGGAAGAGCGCGTACGCGTCAAGGAAATTCGCCCGTTTTACCGCAACCGGCAAAGGTTTTTTACGGTTAAAATGCGGGCCTCCGGGTCTGTTTCGCTGACAGCCTGTTCCATGTGAAACAGAAAACCGGCCTTTTTGGCCTCTTCTATCTCCGCCTTGCTTGTAGCACCTTTTGGGAAAACAGCGACCAGATCCGGCTTCAAAACCGCCCATGGCTCGATCATGGCAAACAATATCGGCAAAGGCTTCAGGGCTCGGGCCGTGACAAGATCGGGGGGTGGTAATCTTGCAGCGGCTTCTTCGATGCGCGTAGTTTCAATCCGGACAGGCACGCCTGTTTCCCGTGAAACCGCGGCCAGAAAAGCACATTTTTTAGCGTCCGATTCAACCAACGTAACGACCATATCGGGACGGGCAATAGCCAGAACAAGCCCCGGAAAGCCGCCGCCGGAGCCGAGATCGTAAAGCGTCGCGGCAGCGTGCGGAATGTGCGGCAACAATTGGAGAGAATCAACAAAATGACGGTCCCAAGCCTGTGCTGCTGTAGATGGGCTGACCAGATTGATCGTACCCTGCCATTTCAAAAGAAGGCTATGATAGGCACGGAGGCGTTCCTCTGTTTCACGTGAAAGAGGGATCATGGGGTCAAGCCGCCGCCTCATCCGTACCCGGGGATTTTTGCACACGCTTGACAAAACGCATCAGCGAGACAAGGGCCGCCGGAGTCACCCCCGGGATGCGGGACGCCGCCCCCAGTGTGGCGGGGCGGGCTTTTTCCAGCTTTTGACGTATTTCGGTAGACAGGCTGCCAATTGCCCCATAATCCAGCGTTTGGGGCAAGATCAGCCCTTCTTCACGGCGAAATGCCTGCGCATCTGCGGCCTGACGGTCGCTATACCCTGCATAGACGGCCTCGATCTGCATTTGTACGGCAATCTGCGCCGGAATTGTCTTCATATCCGGCCAGATTTCCGCCAGACGGTCCCAGCCTATGTCCTGATATCCCAAAAGCTCCAGCGCGCTGCGCCGCCGTCCGTCCTTATTAACGGACACGCCTTGCGCCTCCAGCGCATTGGGTGTTGCCTGACAGGCGGAGGTCAGCATCTGCCGCGCCCGCTCCAAATCGGCCTTCTTGGCGGCCCAGGCCAAAGACCGTTCCGCACCGGCAAATCCGCCCGTCACCGCCAGATCGGTCAGACGTTGGTCGGCGTTATCCGCCCGTAAAGTCAGCCGGAATTCGGCGCGGGAGGTAAACATGCGGTAGGGTTCCGGTGCGCCGCGAGTGATCAAATCGTCAATCAAAACACCGATATAGGCCTGTGCACGGTCAAGCGTAAAGGGGGTGGCTGTTTCCCGTGAAACGGCCCCGGCCAGAATCGCCGCATTCAGGCCGGCCATCAACCCTTGCGCCGCCGCCTCTTCATACCCGGTCGTCCCGTTGATTTGCCCCGCGAGAAAAAGACCAGGCAAACGGCGGGATTCCAGCGTCTGGGTGAGGTCCCGCGGATCGCAGTAATCATATTCAATGGCATAGGCCCATTCGAACACCTTTGCTTTTTCCAGCCCCGGAATGGAGGCCAGAAGTTCGGCCTGAACATCAATCGGCAAAGCATTGGAAATGCCGTTCGGGTAAATGGTGGGGTCGTCCAGACCCTCGGGCTCCAGGAAAATCTGGTGCCGCTCTTTGTCCGCAAACCGGACAACCTTGTCCTCGATGGAGGGGCAATAGCGGGGGCCGGTGCCGTTGATCTGCCCCGAATACATGGGTGCGCGGTGAAGGTTGGCGCGGATAATATCGTGCGTTTTTGGGGTGGTGTAGGTGATCCCGCAATCGATCTGTGGTACCGTGATCTTGTCGGTCAGGTAGGAAAAAGGCACGGGCGGGTTATCGGCGGATTGCATTTCCAGCCCCGCCCAGTCAATTGTCCGTCCATCAATCCGCGCGGGTGTCCCCGTTTTCAAACGCCCCAGAGGAAATCCAAGTTTTTCAAGGGTTTGCGCCAATCCAACAGCGGGTTTTTCACCGACGCGCCCCGCCGGGATTTTGTCTTCCCCGCGGTGGATCAGTCCCCGCAAAAACGTACCCGTGGTAATGACCACGGCGCGCGCGGTGAGCGTTTCGCCCGTACCCGTCACAACGCCCTTAACGGCATTTTTTTCGATGATCAGGTCTTCGGCCCCGCCCTCTAAAATGGTCAGGTTGGGGTAATCAGCCAAAATCGCCTGCATCCCTTCGCGGTATAGTTTCCGGTCGGCCTGCGCCCGCGGGCCGCGCACGGCGGGCCCCTTCGAGGCGTTGAGCATGCGGAACTGGATACCCGCCTGATCGATCACGCGGCCCATCACACCATCGAGCGCATCGATTTCGCGGACCAGGTGGCCCTTGCCCAGCCCGCCGATAGCGGGGTTGCAGGACATGACGCCGATGGTCGATTTTTTATGGGTCAAAAGGGCGGTTTTCGCGCCATAACGCGCCGCCGCCGCCGCCGCTTCACAGCCCGCGTGGCCCCCGCCGATCACAATGACATCATAGGACGCATCCATGGAAAGGGTTATATTATAGGATGGCCATGCCGCGCCAGAAATTTATCCACAAGCCCCTGGCAACAGCGGTTCGGCAAACCGTCACTTCCCGATACAAAAATCGCGGAAAATGACATCGAGCAAATCTTCGACATCGACGCGCCCGGTAATACGCCCCAGCGCACGGGCGGCGGAACGGATTTCTTCGGCCATCAGTTCAGGCACATTCGCAACACACGCCGCATCAAGACAGGAAACACATTCTTCCAGTGTGGCGCGGTGACGCGCCCGGGTGAGGGACGGCGCATCACGAAATCCTTCATAAAGCGATTTGATGTTTGTCTCCAGAGCCGACAACAATGCTTTCATGCCATCGCCGGTTTTGATAGAAAGACGCAACGCGCCATCGGGAAGTTGTGCCGTGAAATTTTTTTCATCGGCCTTGTTATAAACAATAATGGTATTGCTTGTTCGCTGCGCACTTGTCTGCGCATCTTCGGGAACCGTGCCATCGAACAGCAGAATCCGCAAATCGGATTCATTTGCGCGTGCGAGCGCGCGGCGTATGCCTTCGCCTTCCACCTGCGCATGCCCATCATCCCGCGCATGGGAAAGATCACGTAGACCCGCCGTATCCGAAACGATGACGGGATAGCCCGCAAGGTTCAAGTGCACCTCGACAATGTCACGCGTCGTTCCCGCCATGGGGGAGACAATCGCCACGTCACGCTGCGCCAACGCATTGATGAGCGAAGATTTACCCGCGTTCGGCGCGCCGAGCACAACGATATGAATACCTTCGCGCAAGCGTTCGCCGCGCCGATTGTCGTTCAGATGTTCCCGGATTTCCTGTTGCAGTGCTTCCAGCGCGGGCCGCTGCGTAAGGATTTGGGAATCCGGAATATCTTCATCCGGAAAATCGATCACGGCCTCGATATACGCCATGATGCGGACCAGGCGTTCGCGCCAACCTTCGTAAAGACGCGACAGTACACCGCCCATTTGCAATAGTGCCTGTTCCTTTTGCGCGGCGGTTTCTGCATTGATAAGATCGGCGATCGCTTCGGCTTCGGTTAAATCCAGCTTGCCGTTTTCAAACGCACGGCGCGTATATTCGCCATGCTCCGCCGGCCGATGTCCTTGGCATTTCGAAAGCGCGGAAAAAAGGGATTCCAGAACGGCGGGAGAACCGTGAAGTTGGTATTCGACAACTTTTTCGCCTGTAAAGGAATGCGGGTTTTCAAAACACAAAACCAGCGCATGATCGATCATAGTGTTGTCTTCAGGATTTTTCAGCGGCGTAAACACCGCTTTACGGATCCCCGGTTCGGCACGGCCCGTCAGGGCGCGAAACGAATCGAACGCCGCTGGCCCCGAAACACGGACGACCGATACGCCCGCCTTTCCGTGGGCGGAAGAAAGGGCATAGATGGTAGCCGCGCCCATCGCTTATTTCTTTTTGGATTTGGCGTCGCCGCCATTGGCGGGCATGGTTACGCCCATTTGCGACCAGAACATCTTCTGCATTTCGCCCCAGCCCTGCATGGTCATCGGCATCCATGTCTTGACCAGCGTTTCTGGATCCAGTGCGCGCAGGTTTTCGGCCATGCGCTCCTCGATCTCCTTCATCATGCGTTCCTGCATGGGGCCAAGATCGGGAAGGCCCAGAAAACGGCGGGCTTCTTCGGGCGTGCATTCGATGTCGAAATTGACTTTCATGGTGTCATCCTTTGGCGATCCATTTTACTTATCGCAACGCCCCCTCGCAGGCAAGGCCGAGCATGGACTCTTTCGGATGATCTTGGTAGGGTAGCCGCCTAAAATGAAAATGTGTGAAGACGTCCTCACTTGCATGACAATCCTTTGTCCACGGCCCGATTTGTTTTAGGGTAAACGTCCGATGGTCGAGCCCGAACAAGCATATCCCAATGAAAACAAGTTGATAGAACTTGCGCTCGCCCATGTTCAAGGTATTTTCCGCGGCAACGGGATCAAACGGGAAAATATCCGCGTTCTTTCACAAAAAATCGCCCGGCACACCATGAATGCCGGGACATACCTGGAATTAAAACCCGTCATGACGGAAAAAAACGCGCCCGGAAAAACCGTCACGGGACAATTGGTCAATTCCCGCGACGATGCCATGCGGGCCGTCGATATGACGATGCGGCAGGCCGCAAACGATTCCGCCGCCAAGGCGCAGATGACGCAAATCCTCCTCACACGGACGGATCAGGGCTTTGGGCTTAACCATCTGGCCGTGCCGCTGGATTTCCTGAAACGGGACTATACGTGGCATGAAGCCTGTCATACTTGTCATGGCACATCAAAATCCCCATGCGTCAAATGTCAGGGCCGCAAGCTCGAAACCTGTTTCAAATGTACGGGCCGCGGTTTGATGAAATGCCCGATGTGCCGCGCAACCGGATTGTTACAAGGAAACAAATGCCCAAGGTGCCACGCGCAGCGTTATGTCCCCTGTGATGGGTGCCGCCGCTCGGGCATGATGCCGTGTCGCACCTGCAACGCCACGGGCGTGATGAAATGCGTGGCCTGCGGCGGTCAGGGCTGGAAAAGCCATGTCATGACATTGCAAGCACAGGCCATGACGTATTTCGAATACGATCCGAAATCCATTCCAAAGGGTGCGGCGGATGCCATTGAAATGAATGCTTCCAGGCTCGCCATCGAAAAGAGGGTCGAGATCAAGGGACGGATCGCAGATGACAAGGAAAACGTCCTTGGTGCGTCCTATGAGGTGAGCTTCCCTTACGGCGAGATCGTATTTGGTCTGGGTAAACGGGAAATAAAAGCCAATCTTTTCGGGTTCAAGGCGGATCTCGTCGAATTCCCCTATATCCTCGACAAAATGATCGGCCCGGCATTGGACGATCTTGAAGACGCGGCAAAAAATGTCGGCGATGTCGCAGAAAAAATCCGCAAAGCCACGCGCTTTCGACTGATCGCACAAGCCTTTACGTTTACGCACAAGGTGAGTGTCAAAAAAGCGACCGCGCAATTGATGAAGCTATACGACATAGGGCTTAGTCTGGGTACGGCCGAAAAAATCGTGACCCTTGCCGAAACCACCACCAAGCATATCACGCAAAAGCCCCGCAATTACGGACTTGCGGCGGGGCTTGCCATTGTTGCGGTTTTGGATGCCGTTTACTACCTTCTGCCCATCCGCGCAAAAATCGGCAGCTATCTTCCCAATCCACGGTTTGATTTCGTTCTGGATATTCTGCCGCTGGTGTTGGGCGGGATCATCACCACGCTGGCAATCCAGATTCTGGCGGCAGGGGCGATCAAAAAAGCCCTCGGCCACCTTACGCAAAAAGATCAGAAATCATCCCTGTCAATCAAAACGCACGCCAGCGGATGGTACGGATATGCGGGAACGGTTTTTCTCACCCTGCTGATGATCGAGCTTGCCTCGCGCCAGGGCGCGTCCCCCTATTGGTATGAAATGTTGCGCAATCTTCTGACCCGTTAAAAAGCGACCGCCCCGAAGGAACTTCGGAGCGGTGCTTGTCAGAGACTTCCCAGGGGACTAGGGAAAGCCAATTCTATGGTCATCTCTCCATCGCAAGGACAGGCAAAGAAGGAAGAGGACACCGCGCGGATGCGCAATTCGCCCGAACCATGGGGGGGTCCTGTCGTCCGGACGTGATCGAAGGAAGGTATTTTTCTTTTACCGGATGCTTTGTATGAACCATGGGCCCCTGAACCGTTTTCACGCCCAGGGCCAGGGCCAAAGCCATAGCCGGTGAAAGAGAAGGAGAACCAGCCGCGCGCTGGGTCCGGATCGGCGCAGCCTGTTGGTGAACAGGCGTGACCATGCTGACGTTTTTTACGTAGCATGGCAAAGCGCTTACGGAGGAAGAGGAATTTTTTTGTTCGGACGCATCGCCACCGGCAGCAAACAATGTGACGGCAGCAGCGACAAGAATCGCAAAAAGCAATCCGCCGCGTAAAAACGAACAAAATACAGCGGACTTGTTAGCGCGGATTTTGCATCCGCCAAAATTCACCGACATGGTACCCACCCTTATTGTTCTACTCGCCGGGCTTATTGTTTTTTTCTATGCCCCGTTCTCTTCATCCATTACATCACGGAAAAAAGATTTATGACAACAACTATCGTTTCGGATTTACGATGCATCTTTTTAAAATTTTATGCGTCTTTTAAGGATGGCCAAAAACAAAGGGCGCGGGAGAGAACTCCGCACGCCCTTTAAAAAAGGATGAAGGAATAATTACTGGTTCATCGCGCTGAAAAACTCATCGTTGTTTTTCGTCTGGCGCATTTTATCCAGCAAGAATTCCATCGCATCGACCGTACCCATCGGGTTGAGGATACGGCGCAGAATCCACATTTTCTGGAGCATGTCTTTGTCGACAAGAAGCTCCTCTTTCCGCGTACCGGATTTCTGAATGTCGATAGCCGGGAACACGCGTTTGTCGGCGATTTTCCGTTCCATGACGATTTCAGAGTTACCGGTTCCTTTGAATTCTTCGAAGATCACTTCGTCCATGCGCGAGCCGGTATCGATCAGCGCGGTGGCGATAATGGTAAGCGATCCACCCTGTTCGATGTTCCGCGCGGCCCCGAAGAAACGCTTGGGACGTTGCAAGGCGTTGGCGTCGACCCCGCCCGTCAGAACCTTCCCTGAGGAGGGCACAACGGTGTTGTAAGCGCGGGCCAGACGCGTGATGGAATCCAGCAAGATGATGACATCACGTTTGTGTTCGACAAGACGCTTTGCTTTTTCCAAAACCATTTCGGCGACCTGTACGTGTCGCGCGGCCGGTTCATCAAAGGTGGAGGAAATCACTTCCCCGCGCACAGAACGGGCCATGTCCGTTACCTCTTCGGGGCGTTCATCAATCAAAAGAACGATGAGATATGCATCCGGATGGTTCGCGGCAATCGAGCTTGCGATATTTTGCAGCATCACGGTCTTACCGGTTCTGGGCGGTGCCACCAGAAGGGCACGCTGACCAAAACCGATGGGGGAGACCAATTCGATGACACGCTGCGTAAAACTTTTTTTCGTGGGATCGTCAATCTCGAGCTTGATTTTGCGGTCGGGATAGAGCGGGGTCAGGTTGTCAAAGTTGATCCGGTGGCGGATTTTTTCCGGCAATTCTCCGTTGATCGTATCGACCTTAAGCAACGCAAAGTAACGTTCGGAATCCTTGGGGGCACGAATTTCGCCCTCCACAATATCCCCGGTACGCAAGCCAAAACGGCGCACTTGCGACGGGGAAACATAGATATCGTCCGGCCCCGGCAAATAATTTTCTTCGGGGGCGCGTAAAAACCCGAACCCGTCCTGCAAAACCTCAAGAACGCCGGATCCCGAAATCGGCACCCCTTCATCCGCCAGGTTTTTCAAAATGGCGAACATCATATCCTGCTTGCGCATCGTGGAGCAGTTTTCAATGCCGAGCTCTTCGGCAAAGGCCAGAAGTTCGGCTGGGGATCGTGTCTTAAGTTCCTGTAAATTCATGTGAAATCCGTTGGGGAGGGGCATCCTAAGAATTGGATGCCAAGGATAGAAGGGTTTAAATTCTCTCTGAACTTTCTTATTTTATACGGAAAATTGTTAATTTTTCTTTTTTGGGATGCCGCCTCGAAAACCGGGCCTTCACATCACGCGGGAAACCCGCAGAAACGCTCACAATGTCGTGGAATTTCTTAAAAAAGACAAGGCCGTTATAACCCCGGCCGCGGGTCCTGTCAAGGCTTGATTGATTAGGGGAAATAGGGCCTTATAGTCTTAACAAAAGAAAGCGTTCGCTATGAAAAAAGAGTTTGCCGAAAGTGTCGGAACTGGAGCGGGGATACCGCAGCCGGGCAAGGGACGAAAAGATCCCGTTGGTGCAGAAAAAAACAACGACCGATTTATTGGCGGTTGATACCGAACTAAAAAAACAGCTCGCCCAGCTCCTTTTACATTTCGCAGATCCCAAAACAAAAACGCCGCTCGGCGTGGTAATTGATAGTTGGGTCAACATGGATGGTTATACCTCCATGGCGTTTCAAACCCCAAAAGGGTTGAATCCGAAAAAAGCCGGCAAGGCTTCGGTAAAAATGGTCGAATTTTT
>CAYRDI010000024.1:0-30781 GCA_964423095.1 uncultured Micavibrio sp. | reverse complement strand
CATCGGATCAAGAACAGGTTTGAAAAGATTGTGACTCTGGACAACGTCGCGATCAAGGAGGTCGCATGAATTCCATTCGACTGGCATGGGCGTCGATCCAATCACGGGGACTTCATTCCGTCCTGTGTGTGACGGGGATTGCCGCGGGAATTGCTCTTTTATGCGCGGTCTTTTTACTCTCACAAGGAATTTCCGATGGTTTTGTGCGCAACGCGCGCAGCATCGATGTGATTGTGGGGGCGAAAGGAAGCCCGCTGCAACTGGTTTTGTCTTCTGTTTACCATGCGGATATTCCCGCCGGAAATATCGATATGAAAGATTACGAGAAGGTCCGCAAACACCCGCGGGTCAAGAATGCCATTCCGCTCGCGCTGGGCGATTCCTACAGGGGATGGCGCATGGTGGGAACGATTCCTGCCTATATCGCGCTGTATGGCGGTGAATTTGCGCAAGGGCGGGCGTTCGACAAAGATTTTGAAACCGTGGCGGGGGCCGCAACCGGCCTGAAGGTGGGTGAAACATTCGCGGTATCGCATGGATTTTCCGCCGATAGCGACGATGTCCATGATTATAAACTTTATACCGTGACCGGTGTTTTAAAACCCACAGGGACGGTTCTGGACAAATTGCTGACAACAAATGTAGGAAGCGTTCAGCAGCTTCATGCCCATCACGAACAACCCGGCCATGCGCATGAAGACGACGAAGACCCGGCGGAGGTTGCCGCCGAAGAAGCAATGGCGCATCAGGTGACGGCCGTATTGCTTTCTTTGCGTAGCCCAATCGATCGAATCAACTTTCCGCGGCAAATCAATCAATCATCGGACATCATGGCGGCGCAGCCCGCATACGAGATGGCACGTTTTGCCAAAAGTCTGGGTATCGGGCGGACACTGGTCGTTGTTCTGGGGATTGGTTTTGTTGTGCTTTCCGCCCTTATGCTGCTTTCCTCGCTGGCGTCCGGTCTTGCGTTGCGGCGTTATGATCTGGCTGTTTTGCGCGTTTTGGGGGGAAGTCCGTTCAGGCTTTTTACCACCGTGGTGGCTGAAGGATTGATCCTGAGCGGTGCGGGAACGATCATCGGTATTGCTGGTGGACACGTCATAGCGTTTGTTGTGGCAAACGCTGTCGATAGCCTTTACGGAATTATGCTTCCCGGTTCCATGCTCGCGGTACAACCGCTGGACGCCGGATTGTTGTTGATCGGGGTTCTGGCCGGATTGATAGCCTCTCTTATTCCGGCGGTTTCGGCAGGACGGACGGATATTGCGGTCTTGCTCGCGCGCGGACGGGCATAGGGCGTTAATAGTCTTCCATGACCTTGATCATCACGCAGCGCAGGTCGGCCTTATGCCCGTTGCGGATGTCGTCCTTGTATTTGTTATGCAGGCCGGAATAAAGATCGGGCGCGATTTCCTTGTATCCCAGACTTTTATAAAAAGGTCCGTTCCAGCGAATATCGCGAAAGGTGACAAGGCCGATATAGGGATAGGCATGATCAATGGCGTAATCTTCGATGGCATACATCAAACGCCGGCCAATCCCTTTCCCCTGCTGGTTCTGCGCAACCGAAATTTCGTGAAGATAAAAGAACCCGTCGAACGGATAGCAGGCGGCAAAACCGATGGGTTTATCATCGTCCTCCACCGCAACCCATAATGTGCCAAGGGAAACAATCTTTGCCAGCAGGGCGGGATCCACCGTGCGGTCCACGACGACACCGCCGGTATTTGCACCGATGAAGGCCTTTGCGGCCGATCCTTCTACATTCTTCAGGGCCGGGATATCCTGTTCCCGTCCTTTGCGTACTCTCATGCGGTTTATTTTACACCATCCATGGGGATGTCGTAACGCTGCAACGCAGCTTTTTGCCTTTTTTCAAGGGCTTGCAGGTTAAAATCAGCAATCAGTTCATTGAAGACGCGGTACCAGTTGATCTCTGCTTTCAAATGCAAAAAGACCGAACCCAGACCGAGTGCTGCGCGGTCCATGAACACGAATTCGCGGGGGACGGTGACGCCCGCGCCTTTCTTGCTGGCTTCCCGCAATTTTTCATGCACTTTTTGGGCGGTTTCGCGGCCATAGATCCCGTTTGTCACTTCGCCGATGGGCCGGATTTTATCTTCCATCAGCGGTGCGTAAAGAAAGCGCGCCCAAATGTTGAGCGTGTCAATCTGTTCCTTGGACAGATTTGTAAAACCCCATGTTTCATAGGCATGAACGGAGCGTGCAATGTCGTTTTCCATGAGCGAGTGGTAAAGGTCGATCACGCCGCCGACGAATTTTGGGGGAAAAACGCGGATGCACCCGAAATCCAGAAGATTGATCGAATGATCTTTTCGCACCGTGTAGTTGCCCAGATGCGGATCGCCGTGAATGATGCCGTAATAATAGAGCGGCACATACCAGGCACGGAACATGTTCATGGCAAGCGCATTACGGTCTTTGGGATGCGCGCCTACAAAATTCAGGATTTTTTCACCTTCCAACCATGTGCTGGTGAGGAGTCTCCCCGTCGATAATTCTTCTACAACGCCGGGGACATGGACGCCCTTTTCATCCCGCAGCATGTAGGAATAGAGCTTGCAATGACGGGCTTCGCGCGCATAATCCAGTTCTTCATAAAGGCGTGCGGCCAGTTCTTCGTGGATGTATTTTGTCTGGATCGCAGAATCATATCGTTCGTAAATCGAAAAAATAATTTTTAATTGGTTTAAATCCGCACTGATGGCGGACTGCATATCCGGATATTGCAGTTTACAAGCGACATCGCGGCCGTCTGGTGTCACGGCACGATGCACCTGACCCAGGCTGGCGGCGGCGGCGGCGGTTTTTTCAAAGACCTTGAATTTCGATTCCCAGTCCGCGCCCAGTTCGCTTTTCATCCGGCGTTTGACGAACGGCCAACCCATGGGCGGGGCGTTCGATTGCAGTTGCTGAAAATCGTTGGCGTATTCGGCGGGCAGGGCTTCGGGAATGGTGGCAAGAATTTGCCCGACCTTCATCAGCGGGCCTTTGAGGTTGCCGAGTGCTTCGGTGAGTTGCCGCGCGTGTTCGCCGCGTTCGATCTTGATCCCGAAATAGCGTTCGCCCGCGATCTTTGCGGCCAGTCCCGCCATCGTGCCGCCGACGCGGCCATAGCGCATGATCCGTCCGCCGATGGTGGTTTCGTCTTTCTTGATGGACATGACGGGAAAGTGGGCATTCCTCTTGCAAAAGTCCAGTGTTTTCTGCCCTGTTTTTTTCCTTCAATCCGGCCTATAGTCGGTTTTATGACCATGCGGAACCAAAAGATCAAAGACGCCATTTTAGAGGCCGCTTTACCGGATGTGGCCTTCGATGGCTGGACGGACCGCGTCTTCATGTGTGCCGCGGAAAAGGCGGGGTACGACCCTGCCATGTACCGCGCTGTCTTTCCGGCCGGTATGCGGGATGTTCTGGCCTTCTTTTCTGAATGGGCCGATACGCGCATGATGACGGTTTTGGAGGGCACGAATCCGCTGTCTTTGCGTGTCCGTGACCGGATCGCGCTGGCCGTCCGTACACGACTGGAGGTTTTACAACCATACAAGGAGGCCGAACGGCTTGCCATCGCGTTCTGGCTAAGGCCTATGCGAAAATGGGAGGGGGCAAAACTACTCTGGAAAACGGCCGATACGATCTGGCACTGGGCGGGCGATACGGCCACGGATTACAATCATTATACCAAGCGGACTTTGCTGGGCGGTGTCATCGGAACGACCGTTCTGTTTTGGTTGAACGACAAAAGCCGGAGCGGTGAAGACACCCGTGCCTTTTTGGACCGCCGGATTGAAAATGCGCTTTCATTTGGCAAGATTGCCGGAAAGTTCAAAACCGCTTAAAATAAAAAAGAAATTTTTACAGGGCCCTTAAAAACCATGTTTCGCAATTTTCTGACCAAAAGTTTTTTCCGGATTGTGTTTATCGCCGCGCTGGTGCTTTTTATCGGTGTTTTTCTCTATGCCTTCCGCCTGGATGTTGAAAATGTGGGGCCGGCCGATATGCGCACGCATTTTTCCTATAATTCCGAAAAGGCCGTATCGACAAACGGAACTGTTGGCGTGGATTTGAAAATCCGCAATCACAGCAGCCGCGAGGTTGCGGATATGCTTAGCAATATCATTGCCGAATGTCTGACGTTCGATAAGGGAAATTTTATTTATAATTCGGGTGTCATGCGGGATTATTTCACACCCGAAGGGTATGCACAGTATCAGGCGTTTTTGGATAAAACATCCTTTCAATCCACGCTCGCACAAAACAACCTTCAATCCGGCGTGATTTTGGAAACGCAGCCGTTGGAGCTGGCCAGCGGCGTTTATGGCGGGGCTTACAAATGGGTCTTCGAGGTGCCTGTAACCTTGAGCTTTATCCCGCAAAATGCTGAGTCTTACCGCGATGAAGCAATCAACCCGCAGAACCGCCGTTTTGTTCTTCGCATCCAGATGGCCCGCGTGCCTGATCCGCTCAATCCCGAAGCGGTCCGTATCGAAATATGGCAGGTTTTGCCGCCCCGGGGATAATCAAAAAGGAAGTCGGGGGATAGTTCGGATTTCTTTCTTTACGCCGCGCCGGTTGCTCCCCTATAAAAACCTTCTCAACATACAGTAACCGATAAAAGGCGTGATCTCATGAGTGATGCGAGCGTGGCGGATTTTCGTCAACAAAAAGAAACAACGGCCAATGATACAGGCGGCGTTTCGGGACAAAGGCTGAAGGCCTTTATCGAGCGCGTGGAGCGGCTGGAAGAAGAAAAAGCCGGCCTCGCCGAAGACATCAAAGACATCATGGCCGAAGCCAAGGGCGTGGGGTTCGACACCAAAACGATGCGCAAAATCATCCGCCTTCGCAAAATGGATGCCCAAAAACGGCAGGAAGAGGACGAGCTTCTGGAGCTGTATAAATCCGCTATCGGACTGGATTAAAAGGCTTTTTTGGCTTTAACGAAGCTATAAGTTTTTTTGCGTAGAATGACCCCGAATTCTTTAAGGATTTCGGGGTTTTTTATGGGGAATGAACGCGATTTAAGGGAAATTTTGAACGATGTCTCGAAACAGCTCGAGACGGTTCGTCCTTATGAACATGAAACCCCCGACCGGATGATCAGCGAACTCGAAGCCTTTATGCACTTCGATGATCTTCTTTCAAAACTGCACAAGGAATATATGGATGCAAAAGAGCAACGCCAGAAGGCGGTGCGGGAATTCGGCGCGGATGAACCGATGACCGAGGTGGCTGTCTTGGTAGAAGATTCTGCCTGGTGCGCCGTCCAAACGCGGCACATGGAATTGCGGGATGATCGTGCCCTGATGAAATCCGCGAAGGATATGATGGAAGAAGACCGCCGTAAAAAAGAAGAGACCGCCAGCAGGGAGCATGAAAAGGACTATTTGGAAAAATATCATGCGATGCAGATGTTGTTGCGTAATAAACAGATCGAACAAGATCGCAGCGCGCTGCTCTGGTTTCTCATGGGGTGGTTCGATCCCTTGCGACACAATATCTTTCGTTCGCCAGTGACGCACAGGTTTAATGGGATTGCGGCCTAAATGCGTAATTCTGCGCGGATCGCCTGGTTGACCAAAGGTGCAACGGTTTTCACCTGCAACTTTGCCTGCTCAAAAGGATTAAGGTCTACCAGCTTATCCATGACGCCAGGTATAGTATCGGTCAGTTTTACCTGATCGATATGCGGGCTTTGCAACAAACGCCGAACGGCACCATTGACGAGAACGCCGTGGGTTGCCAGTGCGATCACCTTTGTCGCGCCGCGTTCTTTCAAAGCTCTTGCGCCATGGAGAGTTGTGCTCCCACTACTGATAATATCATCGATAATGATGCATATTTTATCCTGCACATCGCCATGAAAATCAACGATTTTCGTTTCTTTGGAGCTGATGCGCTCCTTGTGAATGCCGAACATATAGGGACTTTTTCGAAAATCTCTCTCCCCTGCAAATCCATCCAGTGAACTTCCTGCGTACAGGGCTTCGCCGAAGCTGCGGGCTCTTGCGATCCCGTAATCCTGTCTTTTGTTCATACCATCCGGTGACCCGACAATGATGCGCGGTGATTGGTCATCAACCAGATTGGGATATTCGTGGCGAATGCTTTCGGCAAAGAACGCACCCATGTTGATAAAGGAAACGTGTTTTTTTCCGAAAACATCACGGTAATGTTGAACGCCGTCCCGTGAATGCGGTTCAAACCCCACGACATCACGGACGCCGGCGTCCCGCAACTGCTGCGCGAATTCGCGGCAGGCAACGGCGTTGTATTCCTGCGTCAGGGTGCCCTCGACTTCTTTTCTGAAATGCCTGTCGCTGCGCATATAGGGCAGCGCGGGGGATATAACGCCCACTTTGTGTACGCCATAATCCTTGTAGAGGGAACGGACGAGAAAACTTAATCCCTGCGCGCGAATGGATGTGTTTTGTCCGCTCATGGAGTGAACCATGGTGACGTTCGCTCCCTTGAGATCGCCGGTGATTTTTTGTTTTGCCGTTTCATCCAGACGTTGATGGATCGGGTGATAAGGGGCATCGCCGTTGGCAAAAAGAACGGCATTCACTTCGCCGTCCTCGAATGAGCTGACTTCGAACTGCACCACCCGTCCGGGTTTGGAGATCATGGGTTTTCCTGTATCTGTGCGTCCCGCATCGCCAAAGGCATCGACAATGCCTGTGGCGATTTCATCCGAGGTTCGTCCAACAAATATGAATTCTTTGCGCTTGCCCATAAACCAGCCCTCTGTCGCACGGGGCACCCTACAGAGAAGATGTTATTACGTCAATTAAAAAGGGCGGCGCATAAAGGATAATATGGCGGAAATTAACCGGTTTTACGCCTCTTGATTAGGTCTTCGACCACGGCCGGATCGGCCAGTGTGCTGGTATCGCCCAGCGTATCGAATTCTTCGGCCGCGATTTTGCGCAGAATGCGACGCATGATTTTCCCCGATCGTGTTTTGGGAAGACCGGGGGCCCATTGGATGGCATCCGGCGTGGCGATGGGGCCGATGATTTTACGGACTGTGGCGATGATTTCCTTTTTTGTGGTTTCGTTCGGCGCACTTCCTTCCATCAATGTGACGTAGGCATAGATACCTTGCCCCTTGATGTCGTGCGGAAAACCGACAACGGCGGATTCCGCCACGGCCTCGTGTTCATTGATGGCACTTTCTATTTCCGCCGTCCCCAGACGGTGGCCGGAAACATTGATGACATCGTCCATCCGTCCTGTGATCCAGTAATACCCGTCTTCATCCCGCCTTGCGCCATCGCCTGTAAAATATTTTCCGGGGAAAGTGGAAAAATAGGTTTGTTCAAACCGCGCATGATCGCCGAACACGGTGCGCATTTGTCCCGGCCAAGAATCCTCTATGCACAGCGCTCCTTCGGTCGGGCCGAGAAGTTCCACACCGTGTGCATCGACGATGACCGGTTTGATGCCGAAGAAAGGCAGCGTGGCCGAACCCGGTTTTGTGGCCGTCACGCCGGGTAAGGGGGTTATCAAATGCCCGCCGGTTTCGGTTTGCCACCATGTATCGACAATCGGGCAACGGCCTTCGCCCACAATATCCTTGTACCAATACCATGCTTCGGCGTTGATCGGTTCTCCTACCGTCCCGAGTACGCGCAAGGTTTTGCGCGATGTTTTTTTGACGAAGTCATCGCCCGCTTTGATCAGGGACCGGATGGCCGTGGGTGCTGTGTAAAAAGAATTCACCTTGTGTTTGTCCACAACTTGCCAGAAACGAGACCAATCCGGATAGTTTGGCACCCCTTCAAAGACGATGGAGGTTGCCCCGTTCGCCAGCGGGCCATAGACGATATAGGAATGTCCCGTAACCCAGCCGACATCTGCGGTGCACCAGTATATGTCCCCCGGTTTATAATCGAACGTGCATTCATGGGTGAAAGAGGCATAGACCATGTATCCGCCCGTTGTATGCAAGACGCCCTTGGGTTTTCCGGTCGAACCGGAGGTATAGAGAATAAACAGCGGATCTTCGGCGTTCATTTGTTCGGGTTCGCAGTCCGTTGATTGCCCATCCACCAGATCATGCCACCAGACATCGGTTTGATCATTCCATGCGGTTTTTCCGCCCGTGCGTTTCAAAACCAGAACCGTATGAACATCCGGGCAATGCTTCAAAGCCTCATCCGTGTTGGTTTTCAGGGGAATGTGTTTGCCGCCGCGTAAACCTTCATCGGCCGTAATAATTACATTCGATTGGCAATCCAGAATACGGTCTTTTAAAGATTCGGGGGAAAATCCGCCGAAGACAACGGAATGGATCGCGCCGATACGGGCACAGGCCAGCATGGCATAAACGGCCTCCAAAACCATAGGCATATAAATTGTAACGCAATCACCCTTTTTGACGCCGCGGGATTTCAGCGCATTGGCGAGCTTACATACGTTATCTTTCAACTGTGCATAGGTAATTTTTTTATCAACCGAAGGATCGTCGCTTTCCCAGATCAGGGCTACATCATTTGCTTTTGCAGGCAGGTGACGGTCGATACAGTTATACGAAGCATTCAGAATGCCGTCTTCGTACCATTTGATGGACACAGGGCTATTGAAAGATGTGTTCTTGATCTTCGTGGGTTTTTTGAACCATGTCAGGCGTTCCCCGATTTCTGCCCAGAAATTTTCGGGATCGTTGATCGATTGCGCATACATCCTTTCATACTTTTCTGGCGTTATAAGCGCATCTTTGAAAGTTGCTGGCGGCGGGAATGGGGAGATGTTTTCCGGTGACATGACAGACCCTTTTTTATGACGGGAACGACAGTCTATCATAAAGGGGAAACGGTTGAATATTTGATAATTGATGCGTTGCAAAAACTATTCGAGGCCCTTTTGCAGGCGGCGAAGGGTGATGATTCCCACGCCCGTCATTGTGACCAGCCCGCCGATGACAATGGGCATTGTAATTTTTTCGCCAAGAAACAAGGTAGAAAGCACCATGGTCAGGAAAGGAATGAGCAGCGTAAAGGAAGTGATTTTTCCGACATCGCCCCTGTGCATCAATCTTTGCCAGTAGATATGGGTGATGGAAACAATGACGGCCTGATACACAAGAACGGTGCCGAACATGCCCCAGTTTGCATCGGGCAGTGCCGCCCATCCCGCGGGCTCAAAAACAAGACTGGCCGCAAGCAGAAAAGGAAACGCAAAACCATTGATCAAAAAGACATAGGTTTGCGGATGCACGCTTTGCAAATGTTTCATCTTCACGTAGCTGAAGGTCAGCATCAGTGTAGAAAAAAGCATGATCACCACGCCTTGCGGATGGCGGGCGAGATCGGGGGCACCGAGCATGATGATCAATCCGATAATGGAAAGGCCAATCCCGCTCCATGTCCGCCAGCGGATGCGTTCTTTGAAAAACATCGCGCCAAGGATCGTGGCGAAGATCACTTGTGTCTGGAGAAGAATCGACGTGCTTGCGGCATCCAGCATATGAAGCGCGATAAAAAGTGTTCCGATATGGAAGACGTTCATGAGGATGGAGATTTGTAGGATCGTCCCCAGCGTCTTGCGCGAAGGCATTTTTGCAAATGGCAAAAAGACAAGGGCCGCAAGGCCAAAGCGCAACGTGGCGGCGATCATCGGTGGTATATCGGTGACCGCCAGTTTGATGGCGATGACGTTTCCAGCCCACAGGAACAGAACGAGCAGGAGCAGGGCATAATCCTTGCGGGTCAGGGACATTCTTTTTTTCCGGGAAAAAGGTTCGTACGTGGCGTTTAATATAGAGGAACCCGTAAAAGAAAAAAGACCGGATGGGCCGGTCTTTTTTAAAGACTTCCTTTAGTTACCAACCGCCGCCGGGGCAGGGGCCATAAGTGTAATAGGCGTGATTTCCGCTCCAGCACGTATTTGCGCCGGGCGGGGCAACGGGTGGGCGGTGATGTCCGTGCTGGCCACTGTAGTAGGATTGATCATTGGATGAATCCAGCAAAACAATCGCGGCGGCACCTAGTGACAAGGCGGCGGCCGTTGTGCTCGGATCATAGTTGCCGTTGCTGTCCACACATCCGCTTGTGGCCGTTGTCGTTACGAGGGCCACTGCACCCGAAAAATTCCGAAGAAGTGACATGTTTCTTTCCTTTTGTTGATGGGAGGATATTTAAAGGGAATTCGCCCAGTTGTCAAATGAATTATGACAAGTACAAGATAAAAAAACAAATAATATCAATTAGATAGCTTTAAAATGTAATTCCATTCGGCCTTCGTGACGGGGGAAACCGATAAGCGGGATTGCTTGAGAAGTGCCATACCAGCGAGTTTTTTATCTGCCTTGATCTGTTCCAGCGTCACGGGTTTTTTTAAAGGTCCAACCGCCTTGAAATCCACCATACCGAATTTTCCGCTTTCATCTGTGGGGTCGGGGTGATATAGCCCGACGACCTCCACAATGCCGACAATCTCTTTCCCCTCATTGGAATGATAAAAGAATGCCTGATCGCCGATCTTCATCGCCTTCATGTTGTTCGAGGCCTGATAGTTGCGCACACCGTCCCATCCCTGCACGCCTTTTTTGACATGCATGTCCCATGACCATTTATAGGGTTCGGATTTTACCAGCCAGTACTGCATGGTTTATGTCCTTTCCGCTTTGACGGGGCGGTCCAGCATATTCGCGATCAACACATCCACATCGATTTCTTCGGTTAGACATTTGTTGACGGCTTCGGAAATAGGCATCTCCACGGCATTGTTTTTGGCCATGGTCGCCAATGCCTTTGCGGTATAGACGCCTTCGGTCACGGAATTGCGTTCGGCCAGAATATCGGAAAGTTTACGCCCCTGCCCTAGCGCGACGCCGAGCGAGAAATTGCGCGATTGCATGGAAGAACAGGTCAGAATCATATCACCCACACCGCACATGCCCATCAGCGTTTCGCGTTTGGCCCCGAGGGCCGTGCCCAGCCGTGTGATTTCGGCAAGTCCACGCGTGACCAGTGCCGCGCGTGCGGAATCCCCGAGTTTTTTTCCTTCGATCATGCCGCAGGCAATCGCGATCACATTTTTGACCGCGCCGCCGATCTGCGCGCCGATGATGTCATCGGACGGATACATGCGTAAATTCCGGCTGTTCAAATTTTCGGCCAGTTTTTGGGCCGATTCCAGATCATTCATAGCCAGCGTCACGGCGCTGGGCAGCCCGCGGGCGATTTCGGCGGCGAAGGTAGGGCCGGTCAGAATCGCGATCGGATTTTCCGGGACGATGTCCCTGGCGATCTGCGAGAGCATCGCGCCGGTTTCGATTTCGACGCCCTTCGCACAGATGACAAGTGACGTTTCGGGTTGTAGTGCAGGTTTCAGCGATGAAAGCGATGCGCGCAGATGTTGTGCCGGGGTGACTATCAGCAAGGCATCGGCGCGGGCGGCGTCGGCCAGAGAAGAGGTAGCGGAAACTTTTTCATCCAGCGTGATGTCAGGAAGGAAAGGCTTGTTTTCATGATCGTGATTGATGGAGGAAACAACGTCTTCTTCCCGAGCCCAGAGAACGACGTTTTTTCCGGCCAGAGCCTGTGATTGCGCGAGGGCCGTGCCCCATGCCCCGCCACCGATAACGCCGATTTTGTTCATGTTAAGCCTTTTTGTTTTTTATTGATTTGATTTAGATAGTTCATCCAAAGGCCAGCGCGGACGGGCGGCGATGTCCAGCGTATTGGTCATGCCGCGTTGCAGCCGTTCAATGCCCGCCCATGCGATCATGGCCCCGTTATCCGAACATAATTTGACAGGGGGTGCAACAAATTCCATGGAGGCGGTGGATGCCAATGTTTGCAGCGTTTCGCGGACGCGCAGGTTGGATGCTACGCCGCCCGAAACGACCAGCGCGGGAGATTTTGTTTTGTAAGTTTTTTGGAATAACGCGATAGCGTGGGAGAGCCGGTCTTTTAAAATATCGGCCACCGTTTCCTGAAACGCGCAACACAGATCGCAGACATCGGCATAATCCAGTGCGCCTTCTGGCAGTTTTTCAATGTGTTGGCGTACCGCCGTCTTTAATCCGGAAAAAGAAAAATCACAGCCCGCGCGGCCCTTCATCGGAGAGGGCAGCAGAAAGCGTTCGAGCGCCGTTTCTTTGTTTTTGCAATTCATCGCGGCTTTTTCGACATGCGGGCCGCCGGGATGGGGAAGTCCCATGAGCTTTGCAGCCTTGTCGAAACATTCGCCGAGTGCATCATCGATCGTTCCGCCAAGACGTTTGTATACACCGACATCTTCTGCGACCAGAATTTGGGTGTGTCCGCCGGAGACAAGCAGCAGCAGATAGGGAAACGAGAGATCATGGGTCAGGCGGGGGGTCAGGGCATGCGCCTCTAAATGGTTGACGGCAATGAAGGGGAGATTGTGTGCCGCTGCAATCGCTTTCCCCGCCATCATGCCGACCATCACACCACCGATCAGTCCGGGGCCGCAGGTGGCGG
Organism: uncultured Micavibrio sp.; assembly: GCA_964423095.1. Taxonomy (GTDB): domain Bacteria; phylum Pseudomonadota; class Alphaproteobacteria; order Micavibrionales; family Micavibrionaceae; genus Micavibrio_A. The sequence goes on along the minus strand of CAYRDI010000024.1, from coordinate 18,302 downwards.
CAATGCCGTTCAAATCCGAAAAGCCTATAGCCGCTTCGTCCAGTGCGCCAACAATAAGCGTATCAAGATGGTCCATGTGGGCGCGTGCGGCAATTTCCGGCACCACCCCGCCGAAGGCTTTATGTTCGTCTAGTTGCGACAGCACGAGATTGGACAGAATCATTTTATCGTCCCTGACCACGGCCACGGCGGTTTCATCGCAGGAGGTTTCGATCCCTAAAACAATCATGGGCGGGTTTTACCATGACAAAATATAAAAAGACATGCTAAACAAGCCGCCATGACAAACCCGAAAACCATCCGTTTGGGCACCCGTGGATCGCCGCTGGCCTTGTTACAGGCGCAGATGGTGGAAGACCGTTTGAAAGCCGCCCATTCGGGGCTTCATGTCGAACGGGTGGTGATCAAAACCTCCGGCGACTGGCGGCCCGAACAGGGGGAGACGCGCTTGTCCGAAATCGAAGGCGGCAAGGGGTTGTTCATTCGTGAAATCGAAAAGGCCTTGGTGGACGGGGCGATTGATCTGGCCGTTCATTCAATGAAGGATGTTCCATCCTTTTTGCCCGAAGGTCTTGCGGTCGATCACGTGCTGGAACGTGCGGATGCGCGCGATGCGTTTATCTGCAACGATTATGCGTCCTATATGGACTTGCCCGAAGGGGCGATTGTGGGAACGTCTTCCTTGCGCCGTCAGTCATTTTTGCTATCCAGACGTTCGGATTTAACGGTCGTTCCGTTGCGCGGGAATGTTGCCACACGTCTTGCCAAAATGAACGAAGGGCAAGTGCAGGCGACCTTTCTGGCCATGGCAGGATTGACGCGCCTTGGTATTACAGGTGATTACATTCATCCGTTATCCGTAGGTGACATGGTGCCCGCGTGCGCACAGGGAATTATCGGTATCGAAACACGCGAAGACGATTCTTCGACACGCGCGCTACTGGATGCCATTCACCATCATGAAACGGGCCTGTGCGGGTATGCCGAACGGGCGGCTTTGCAGGTACTCGATGGGTCTTGCCACACGCCGATCGGCGCGCATGCCGTTCTGGAGAATGGTGATATGACCATGATGCTGGTTGTAGGTTCAGGGGATGGAACGCGTATGTTCGATACGCACGGCAAAGCACCGGTCGCAACGAAAGCAGAGGCCACTGATTTTGGTGCGGCCCTTGCCAAATCCCTGAAACCGCGGATTCCGGCGGATATTTTTTCATGAGTGCGGGGCAGGTCGTTATCCTCCGTGCGCCCGAAGACAGCGGCGAGTTGGTTGCTGCCGTCATGGCGAAGGGGTTTGATGCGTTGGTCGAACCCGTTTTATCCATCGAATACCAGCCGGCAGATTTTTCGGATGTGGGCCCGGAGGACGTACTGGTCTTTACATCGGCGCACGGGGTAGAGGCCTTCGTCCGCGGATGCGGTGCGCGGGACAATCCTGTCTATGTTGTGGGAAAAAATACGGCCGAAGCCGCCCTTGCGGCGGGTTTTGGGCAGATAGAAACCGGAGAGGGCAGTGTTTCCGATCTCGCGCAACAGCTGGTTTTTGATCAAAAAACAGCGTTAAAACATCTGGTTTATGTTCGTGCGGCGGATGTTTCCTTCGATTTAAAGGGTTTTTTAACCGAAAAAGGCCTAAAAATAACCGAAATTATCGCCTATCATGCAGATCAGGTCCAAAATTTATCAATTAAGCTGCTCCACGCACTTGATCGCGGGCAAATTAAGGCTGTTTGTGTGTTTTCTGCCCGTGGCGGGCAGGTTTTTGCCGATTTGATCGAACAATACGGTCGTACCGTACGTCTCAAAACGGTTATGGCCTTGTGTCTAAGCGAGCATGTGGTACAGTCTGTTTCCGTATTGCCCTTTCAGCGGTGCGTTGTTGCCCCGACACCGGACCGCCATGGTATGATAAAGCTGATGGAATATATTTCCGTAATTAAGGAGTCAGAATGAGTCAGGAAGATGACGGCGCCCTTCAGAACGCGTCTGTAATTATCGAGCGTTTCGGCGGTATCCGCCCTATGGCCGCCAAGGTCGGCGCCCCGGTCACAACCGTGCAGGGCTGGAAAAAACGCGATGTGATTCCGGGGTCCCGCCGCGAGGATGTTTTGAACGCGGCCAATGAAAACAGAATTGACCTATCCGATCTTTTAAAAGACGAGGCCAACGTCAAACCGTTTCCCGGAATTGATAAGCCGGGCGCAGGCGCCGAAGGCGGTTTTGGCGATACGTCCTCACCCAGCGGCAATGACAATGTTAAAATCTCTGTGGAACCTTTTCGGTCGCAACCGAAATCTTTCCCGTCTTCGCTGTCCCCCAGAATCGATACCACGCATGAAGAGTTGATGGATGCGATCGCCAAAGGCCAGAAGAAAGCCGTGCGGGCCAGTATCTGGACGGGTGTGATTCTGGCCGGTCTTGTTGCCGGTGGGGCCTATCTGGCGTTCCAGCCGAGTGCGAAGAAAATCGAACAACACGGCACACAGATTGCGGCCCTGGAAGACAAAGTCGGCATCATGGGCAAGGACGTTCAATCCTTGAACGACAGTGCCGGATTTATCAAGGACATGGTGCCCGAGAAAATGCGCGAACAGATGAGTGCGCTGAAATCACAGGCCGATGCCTTGCAAAACGATATTAAAACTGTGGCTACGCAGGCGCAGGATTTGTCCAAGACCGTTCTGGCGACCGATGCCGGTTCGATGTCTGATCGGTTGTCGGTTCTTGAAGCCAAGTTTGCGGATATGCAGGGCGGGGAAGCGTTGAAAGATCTGACCGCTCGAATTCGCGGTCTGGAAGTCACGCTTGCGGGACAGGATCAGTTGGGTGCATCGGTGGATGAATTGCGCAAGATCGTCGATTCTCTGGACGGGCAGGTGAATTATCTGGACGATCAGCTATCGCAGGTTCAGGCGAACGGTTCGAGTGCGCTTGGCAAAACACTCGATGGGGTCTCGAACAAGGATATGAAAGCGGCCGCTTTGTTGATCGCCTTTGCACAGTTCCGCGATTCTCTGGGCCGTCAGGGACCGTTCAAGGACGATCTGGTGCTTTTGCAAAAACTGGTTGGAAACGACGATCCGGAATTGCAGGCGGCGCTTCAAAACCTGGCGCCGCAAGCCGAAAAAGGCGGGATTCTGACGTCACAAGGATTGTCTCAGGAATTTCGCGGTCTGGCCGGCGACATCGTCTTCTCTTCGTTGAAGGGGGAGGATGTTTCGATGGTGGATCAGGCCAAGGCCCGCATGACGCAGGCCCTCAACCTGAAAAAGGACGGTGAACTGATCGGCGGGACGCCGACGCAAAAAACCGTGGCGAAAGCGCAGACGCAACTGGATGCGGGTGACGTGCAAGGTGCGATTGCGACGTTGAAAACGCTGGACCCCGAAGCGCAGAACAAGGCACAACCCTTCATCGATCAGGCGCAAGCAACAGTACTGGCCGATCAGGTGCAGGGGATGTTGCGCCAGATGATTGTGGCGAACGTCAATGGTGGCAACCCCATGGGAACCATCAAGGCGGTGGGGCAGCAAATCCAGAATGCCGTACCGGGCCAGGCTGTTGTAAAAGACGAGGCATCGGGGCTTTCCATACTTCCCGCGCCCAAAGGATTTAAAGGGTTTTCTTCGGGCCCGACGCAGTGATAGGATGACCTCTCATCGATTGGATGTAAGAGGTCTTTCTTGTTCCGCGCCCTTTGGTTTTTTGCCCAGCTTGCCATCGTCGTTTGTGCGGCGATCTGGATTTCCACGCAAAAAGGCGCGGTCGATATTCAATGGAATGATTATACGCTATCGCTCCATCTCGGAATCTTTCTTCTTTTCCTGACGCTTTTTACGATAATTGCGCTGACGTTCTTTCGTATTTTCGGGGCGATCGTCAATTTGCCGGGCGGCATGTCGCGCAGACGACGCGAACGCAATCGCAGGAAGGGTTTTCAGGCCCTGACCCGCGGGTTTGTTGCCATTGCGGCGGGCGATGCGAAAAAGGCCACGACACTGGCGCGGGATGTTCGCCACCTTCTTCCCGATGAGACGGGTTTGCCGCTTTTGCTGGAGGCGCAGGCCGCACGCCTGCGCGGCGAAGAAGGCGCGGCCCGCAAATCGTTCGAAGAATTGCTGGGTGATAAAGACGCCGCATTTTTTGGTATTCGCGGGCTTTTGAAATCATCCTTGGACGAAGGTGATTCCCTGAAAGCATTGGAATATGCGCGCACGGCGCTTGAACAAAATCCCAAGCAGTCATGGATTTTAAAATCGGTTTACGATCTGGAATTGCAAAACCATCAGTGGGAGTCCGCTGCCAGAACGCTGGATCGCGTACGCCGGTATAAAGCGATTGATGCAGATGCAGCCAGGAAAGATGAAATCGCGCTGTTGATGGTGCTTGCGCTGAATGATGCCAGCGGCGGGAATGAAAAGGCGTGGTTAAAAAAAATCGAACGGGTTTTGAAAATAGAGTCTTCGTTTACGCCGGCTGTGGCAAAACTCGCGGAATATTATCTGGACAAGGATAAAAAGGGGAAGGCGACATCGTTGATCGAAAAAGCCTGGAAAACCAACCCGCATCCCGATCTGGTGCCGTTGTGGGATAAATTGTCTCCGCCCGTAAAATCGTCCGATCCGTTTCGCCGTCTTCGCTGGTTTGAAAAGCTGGTGGCATTGAAGCCGGATAGTCCGGACGGCCAGCTTGCCGCCGCCAAAGTTGCCATGGAAAGCGGCTTGAACGGTGAGGCCAAAGCCTATCTGATGACGGCTGAAAGTTTGCGTCCGACCGCGCGCGTTTACCGCATGCGTGCCGATCTGGAAGAAGCGACGACACACAGTGCCAGTGCCGCCCGCGAATGGATGGACAAGGCCGCCGATGCCCCGCCCGATGCTGTTTGGTATTGCACATTGACGGGGGCGATTTACGATCATTGGTCGCCGGTGGCGGCCCCGCATGGGTCGTTCAATACCATCCAGTGGGGGCATCCGTTGACCCGTGCGTACCAAGGGGAAAAACGATCCTTGCAGGATTGGAAAGATCCGCTTCTGATCGAAAACGCATAGCGTTCTTTTCTTGGATTAAACCCGCATCGCTTTTAGAACAAGAAAACCGCCCAAGAATCCACCGACATGCGCGGCCCAGGCGATCTGGCCGCCGCCGATCCCCGGCAACATGCCAAAGCCGATCGAAACACCGATCCAGAGCAGGATGAACGGCAGCATTCCGTATTTGCCGCCCATTTCGCGTTGTCCGCGTCCCAACATGACGATGGCAGCGGCGAAAAGGCCGCTCAAACCACCCGATGCGCCGATCATGGGCGATGCCGAATCCATGTTCAAAAGATAATGAAGTGCGACACCGAACAGTCCGCTTGCGATAAACAGGATGACCAAACGCCGTCCGCCCAGCCAGCGTTCGATACCGCTGCCGAACGCTGCGAGCATAAAGCCGTTGACGAGCATATGCATCCATCCGCCATGCAGCAACATATGTGTAAAAGGAGAGAGGAGCGTGTAAGGCGTCCATATCCCGTCATGGATATTCGCCGGGATAAATCCGAAATGTTCCACCACCCATCCGGCGGTATCTTCTGGAAGCAGAATTTGCGTGAACAAGAACGGGACGATCAGCGCGCCGAGCATCCATTTGGTAACGGGAGGAAGGTTGATCATCGGTTCCGCCGCTGCAAGAGCCCTTCGTTCCATTGCGTCTTTTTCGCGGCGCGTGCGGTCGCGTTCGGCCAGCGTGGGCATCCGGATCACGTTTCGGGAATCTGTTTCATCTTCATGCGGCCCGTGGCCGTTTGCATTTTGGGTCATCATTGCCTTCTTGGCTTTACTATAACCAAGCCTAGAGTGGTCAGGCGGCAATTTTATGGCGTAATCCCCGATAAAAAGAAATCCCCCGGCTTTTCGACGGGGGATTTACCGAAATTTTGAACAAGATCCGCGTCAGGATGGTGTCAAACCGCCGAACATCGGGGCCGTTTTTTCGGCATCGTATTTGTATTTGATGGTTTCATCGCCGCGCGGGGTCAGCCCGCCGCCGGGTGTGGCCTTGTGGATGATGTCGGATACGCCCTTCATCAGGTCCATGGCCATGACCTTGCTTTGCGAAAGTTGGAGCTTGAGGTTTTCATAGGCCTGCGCGTAGGCTTCCTTGGCAATTTCCTTGCCCATGATGACAAACTTTTTAATTTCGCCGAGCGTCGATACTGCGCCGTCGGCCATTTTGCTAAACGCCCTTACCGTGCTTAATTCTTCTTTTTTCATGTGGGGTTTTTTGCCGCCCCCTTTGCCGCTTGCGCTGCTGGTGCCTTCATCCTCTTCATCTTCTTGTTCGTCTGTTTCAACCTCGAGATAGGTCGGGGCCTGAAAGCTGACGGGAAAATGGCGGAGTTCTTTTGCATCCAGCGTATGGCCGGTTAAGCCCGCTTTCAATTCCGCGCGGATCGTTTTGTCGTGCCATGTGAAAACCATGCAATGGCTTTTGTGGTCGCCGTGCACGGTGAATTTTTTCACCACTCTCTTGCCGGGATAAAAGGATTCTTGTTCCATCCCTGCACTAACGAGGAGATCTTTAACGTCTACCTTCATGGCATACTCCTAATCTCTATTCTGTGGACAGACCCAGTATCCACTATTATTTTCCGAAATTGCAAATTCATCATGGTCGGAAAGCCTTAAAGTTGTGTTAAAAAAGGCAGTTTTTTGCCCTCGTTATCGCAATTTTTTTGTGATCTTCGGGGCTATATTCGTTTTTGTCCTTAGGCCCGTTTTTATGATAGAGTAAGACGGAATTGCACGGACAAGGGAGCCTTGAATGCGTTTGACACTTTCAGCCATGGTTTTTGGCATTGCGGTATGCGGAATTTTGCCCGTTGCGGCGAAGGCCCAATCGCAGAGCACCTATGTTCCATTGTACAACGCCACCGGGACACCCTATTACAGCGCGACGCAAAGCGGCGGTGTGCCGGTATACAACAACAATCCAAATGCGCCGATTTTGCCGATGGAGCAGATGGTCGCAGGAAAGAACGCCCCATCTTACAACTACAACCAGACATCCCAGGCTTATACGTTCGGGACGACGACGGGTGCAAACGGTACCAGTCAGGCGGCGTTGACGCCTCAGCAACAGGCGGAGATGGAGGCTCAGTACCAGGCACAATTGCAGGCGCAGCAGGCCTACCTGAACAGCATCGCTCAACAGCAGGCTGGCAATGGGAATGGTCTTTTGACGGGCGGGCCATTCGGTACGACACCGGTCGGTGATGAAGACGCATCAGGTCAGGCACCAAAACAGCGTCGTGTCATATACCGCGAGGTAAATAGCCCGCTTGCCGCGCCGCCGCGCCTATTCAATCCCGACCAATAAACGGGGTCGGGGTCTGGACAGACCTTTCTTTTTCTGCTGCTCTTGACGAATGGATGTGTTTCTTGCACAGGCGGTGATGCTTGTTCCCCTTCTTGTCTTTTTGGGATTGCTGGCCGGTTTTATGGCCGGCCTTTTAGGGGTGGGGGGCGGAATCGTTCTTGTTCCGGGTTTGTATTATTTGTTCAAGACGCTGGGACATTCCGAAAGTCTCCTGATGCATCTGGCTGTCGGCACATCGCTGGCCATCATCATTCCAACAGGACTTTCTTCGGCCATGGCGCATGCGCGGCAAGGTGCTGTGCGGTTCGATCTTGTCCGGCATATAGGCCCGGGTATCGTTGCCGGTGTGGCGGCTGGAACCTGGCTGGCTTCGGGCATGAATGCCCAGGAAATGAAAACAATTTTTGCTGTCGCCCTGATCTGTTTTGCCGTTCTTATGCAGTTACCTTCCAAAAAGACGGAGAGCGAAAATCGTTCGCTTGGCTTTATCAAAGGAAGCGCAGGCGGGTTTATTGTCGGTGGAATCTCGTCCCTGATGGGGATTGGTGGTGCAACGCTGAATGTTCCTTTTATGACGTTGAACGGTATTGCCATCCATAATGCTGTGGCGAGCGCATCGGCCCTTGGCCCTTTTATCGCTTTGCCGGGTGCAATCGGTTTCATGATCATCGGTTGGCACGAATCCGGTTTGCCGCCGTTTTCGCTGGGCTACGTGAATCTCTTGGCTTTTTGTGTGATTGCACCGCTTGGTGTGTTGGCGGCCCCTTATGGAGCACGCGTGGCGCACAAGGTTTCCGTTACGGTTTTACGCCGTATTTTTTCTATTTTCATTGTGATGGTCGCGGCGAGGATGTTGATGGATGCGTATCATGGATAGGGTTCAGGCACCCGTTCCCGCGTTTGCGGTTTTTCTCATAACCGCCATTGTTGTTTACGGGGTATTCGGATCTCCAACGCCCGATCACCCCGGTGTGGGGGAGGCGGCGGTCGGCATATTGTTGATCCTTGCGATTGGGGCGGCCGGTATCAAAAACGCCTTTACACCGGTCTCTACGGGCAGCCCGTATTTAAAGATATTGCAAATTTTTTTCCTGGCCGGCCTTTTTCTACCCTGCCTTTCGGCAGTTTATGCAGGAAACGATCCTGTTCTTGTCCTGCGCGATGTGGCGGCCTTCCTCTTTCTTGGATTGCCGCTTTTTTTATCGATGCGGTTTGACGGCCGGCCCGATCTGGTAAGAAAGTTATCCTTTGCCCTGGTTTTTGCAGGCCTTTGTTTTTGTATTCGCACTCTTGTTCCCGTCTTCAATATCTGGATTCCCGCAGGCGAGCTTTTGTATTTATCGAACTCGCCGTTGGCCATCATGGCGGGATTGTTGTTGACGGGTTTGGGTTGGAACGCGGCTTTGAAACAAACACCGCGCTCTTTTATGTTTGCGTTCCTGTGTGGAACTGGGGCTTTGGTGATTGTTGCTGCCATGATTTTGGATGTACAGCGCGCGACCATCGGGGCGATGGCGTTATCCGGTTTGGTTCTTTTTTTATTCTCACTGGTGGAAACGCCGCGGCGCGTTGTTTTTCCCGTAACGGTTCTTTTGGCGGGAGGCTGGATTTTTCGGCATACCGTTCTTGGCATCTTGCAGGCGATGGAACACAAAACCGCGCTTGTCGGATTTAACGCACGGATTGCCGAAGCCCACGCGGTCATCGAAAACGTATCCTACGATCCTGTGGCTTTTTTCATTGGGCGCGGATGGGGGGCGACATTTTCATCGCCCGCCGTGGCGGGACTGGAGGTCAATTATACCCACAGCCTTTTAACCACGATGTTGCTTAAGGGCGGTTTGATTTTGTTTTGTGTGTGCGGTTTGATGCTGGTGGCCGCACTATATCAAATTTTCCTTATATTTCAAAGGGACAGGGTTTCCGGCCTCGCCTTGTTCTGGTCTGTGATTATACCGTCGTTGCTCTATGCGTCCCACAAATCGCTCGATTTCGGGCTGGTTTTGCTGATGACCGGTGTGTGGAGTGTTGCGGGCGGAGCGTTGCAAAACAGCGCGTCCTCGGATAAAAAATAGAAACACACAAAGAGATCGTTACGAGTATGGTAGTCCACGCAAAACCGTCAGTCTTGCTGATCAACCGGGTTTATCCCCCGGCACGCGGTGCGACGGGGCGCGTGTTGCGCGATCTGGCCCGCGAAATGGCGCGGGCGGGATGGACGGTTTCCGTTCTGACTACGGGGGAAAAAACCTTTTCCGAAAAAGACGGCGGGATTCAGGTTCACCGCGTAAAGGCACCGACCGATCCGCGCGGTGTCTTTTCCTATGGCCTCGTTCTTTTGAAGCTCTGGCGGGCGGCGATGAAACAACCGCGACACGATTTGGTGATTACGCTGACCGATCCGCCGTTGCTTGTCACGATCGGCCGCGCGGTTGCCCGCAAGAAACGGTGCAGTCACGTTCATTGGTGCCAGGATTTATATCCCGACCTGTTTCCATCCATCGGATTGAAATTACCGGAATTTATTTTACGTTCGCTCAGCAAGACATCCCGGCGTTCCATGAACAAGAGCGGCAAGGTCATTGCGATCGGCCGTTGTATGGCACGCCATCTGGCCCATACCGGTGTGGAAACGAACAAGATCAGCGTGGTGCCCAACTGGCCGGATGCGGAACTGGTCGATCCTGCCTTTAAACCCGGGGCGAACGATGTCCGCTTGAAACGGAATATCAACCTGTCCCGTCCCACCGATACCTTGTTGCGCGATGATTCCCCGCGGTTCCGTGTGTTGTATGCAGGTAAAATAGGCCGCGCGCATCCGATGAAAGCGATCCTTGAGGCGGCGGAGCATCTTTCCATCCATCCGGAAATCGAATTCGTGTTCGTGGGCGAAGGGCCAGCGCATGACCGTCTGGCGGCCGAACGCGCGCGGCGCGGTTTGCAAAATATCAAATTGCTTCCTTATCAACCGGCAAGCTGCCTTAAGGACCTCATGGAAAGCGGTGATCTGCATCTGGTCAGCATGCGGGATGATGCGGCGGGACTTTTGGTGCCCAGCAAGTTTTATTCCGCGATTGCGGCGGCCCGCCCTGTTATCTACGTTGGCCCCGGCGATACGGAGATCGGCCGGATGATCCGCGATTACGGATGCGGTGCGATCATCCCGCAAGGGGACGGAAAAACATTGGCGCAGGCAATTTTATATTTCCGCAATGATTCAGAAGCGTGGTTCAACGCACAGCAGGGGGCCGAACAGGCGGCGGCTGATTCCCGTCCCGTAAAATCCATTCTTTCGATTATGAAAGAAGCGGAAACCGCCATCCAGACCCGTGTGGCATAGCCGTTATTCCCATGATGAAATCCGCCGAACCCACACTTGCCGATCTGTTGAAGGATGTGTGGCAGGCAAAGATTCACATGTTGGTTTTCGCGGCGGCTTTTCTGGTTATGGCCTTTTTGATTGTGATTGTGTCAACGCCGCTCTATCGCGGATCGATGATCGTGGCACCGGCTGATGGTTATGCGTTGGGGGACTATGCATCGTCCGTTTCCGATGGTGATTCGATGAATATTCCGTTCTGGCGACCGCGGGAAGCAAGCGGGGTTTCCACAGATTTTTACCGTTTCATCTACACCATGAAGGGTCCTGCGGCGGCGGCGATTTTGCTAAAAGACAATGCGGTTCTGGCCGGTATTGCAAAGGACGGAAGCTGGGCATCACACGCGGATCACTGGACGGCGGCGGAATTGTCGGACTATCTAGAAAGGCATATCCGTATCCAGAATCTTGGGGCAACGCCTTTGCGCAAAATTTCCTATGACCACCCCGATCCTGTCTTTGCCGCGCTGTTTTTGCATAAACTCCATTTGGTGGCGGATCAGTTGATCCGCCGTGACCGGAGGCGACAATCCGAAAGCCGGATCGGGTATCTGGAAACCACCTTGCAAAAAACGGCCAATCCCGAACACCGGCGTGGCATAGCCAACCTTTTGATGCAGCAAGAGCATATCCAGATGCTCGCCAACCTTGACGAACCCTATGCAGCGATCATCGTTGAACCGCCGTCCAGCACGCCCAAACCTGTCTGGCCGGACAAGATATTATTGTTCGGTGTCTTTGCGATGATCGGTGCCATGGTTGGGTATATCGTTCGCACTTTTCGCATAAAAAACAAAAACGCACCGTATGGTTATGAAGCCTGACATTTCCGTGAGCGTGATTATCGTTGCGAAAAACGAAGCGCAAAACCTGCCCCGTTGTCTGTCGGCCCTGCCCCGTTTTACGGAAGTGATTGTGGTCGATTCGAACAGTGAAGATGGTACGGCGGAGATTGCCCGATCATTCAATGTTCCTGTTGTCGCCTTTAACTGGGACGGTGCGTATCCCAAAAAACGGCAATGGGCTTTGGACAATATCCCTTTGAAAAACAAATATGTTTTCTTTGTCGATGCGGATGAGGAAGTGACGCCGGCATTGTGCGATGAAATCGCGCGTCTGAATTGGTCCTGCGCCGGTTATTTCATAAAAGGGCCATACGTCCTTAATGGCGCGCCGTTGCGTTTCGGAATAAAAAACCAAAAGTTGGCCTTGTTCAATCCTTCGAAAATCGGATTTCCGGTGGTGGATGATCTCGATCTTCCCGGCATGGGCGAAATCGAAGGACATTATCAGCCGGTTCTGAAAAAAGGGTGTGAAGGAGAACGGATTGGTGCGTTAAAGGCGGTGCTTCTTCACCATGCTCTGGACGATGCAGCCCGCTATGCAGCCCGCCATGATGGATATGCCATGTGGGAACGGGGAATGCGCGCGCGCGAGGCCTATCCCGAGGATCCGGTAATGATGCGCCGCTGGATGAAGCGGATATTCGCGGTGGCACCGCGGGCTGCGGCCGCTTTCTTTCATAGTTATATTTTAAAAGGGGGTTTTTTAGATGGAAAAGGCGGGCTCACGCTGGCCCGCCTTCGGTATGGGTATTATAAAGAGACTGATTGATGTTGTTAAGCCGCTGTTAGAGCGGGCACTCCGTGACGTCTTTTCTCGTATAACCTTTGTTCCCTTGCTTCTTGCAATGCTTCTTCGATGCTTCCGGGTTTTGCAGCCGCCTCACGAAAAAGTTTGTTCACTTCCGGTGTGTCGACATCCAGCATGACGAAACGAAGAAGCGGCCCAGCTTCTCCAGATTGCATCATTCTATATACTTCACGCATGTGTTTCCAAGGGTCGCGTTCATAGTCGGTCTTCGGCATCATTTCCCTCATACGATTCAAAAATTTAGGACACTTTACATTCATTATCAAAATTAAAGAAGCTATTTCTGCCTTATTTTGGAATAAAATCCCGGAGCGGCAACACGAAGTTCCCCGGCCAGTTTTTGTTTCATATAAATCAACAGGTTATTCCATGGCGGGCAAAGGTTTAATCTTTGCCGCGCGGTGAATTGTTCTCGCCGGCCCAATGTCATGCTGCGCTGCGATATACCGCCGGCCGCGAAATAACAGATGGCGCATGGGATGTAACGGGGGTTTTGGCAGCGGTTTAAAACCCGCGCCGTAAAATCATAATCGGCAGCGATTTTATAGGTTTCATCATAGCGCAGTTCGCCAATCACATCTTTTTTATACACCATTGCCTGATGATGGGTGAACATGCCGAGCTTTATGGCCCTATGGCTCCGTGCTTTTTTATAAAATCCATTGTCTTCGAGCGCATCGCCATAAAGAAAATCCGGTCTGAAGGTTTGAATGGCTTTTACCAGCGTGGAAAGTATGTCCGGATCGGCAAAGGAATCGCCCGCATTCATGAAGATAAGATAGGCGCCACGGGCGCGATCGATCCCCTTGTTCATGGCGTGATAAAGACCGCGGTCGGGTTCGCTGATCGTTACGGCCTTCAATGTTTTCAAAAAATCCATGGTGCCGTCCTTTGAATCACCATCGATAACGATCCATTCATAATGATTCGAAGATTGACCCTGCACGCTCTGTGCTGTGTGGCGCAGGCCTTCAAGATTCTCTTTGGTAATGGTGATGATGGAAAAAAGGGGGGCGGGGTCAATCATCGTTGCCAAGATCATCAAGATAGAATCCGGTGAGCGCGATGTTGGCGAGGATATTGGTGATGGCTTCTGCACTATCAAGGAAATCAAAGGGTTTGGGATCGCGCGGAACGATGATGGTGGAACCTGGCGGAATCATGGTGATCTTTTGTTTCCATGCGCTGACGGACAATGGCTGTGCGCTGCCGTCCGGATAAACCACAAACGCGCGGTCGCGGTCGGCATAATAGGTGGTGCCGCCGGCCTCGTCGATGTAGGTTTGCGCGGTTTTTCCTTTGCGGAATTGCAGGGCCGCAGGCGATAACACTTCGCCACCAACCCGGACATTCAATGGGCGGCGGGGGATGTAGATTTTATCGCCGCCCTCCAAAAGCATGTTCTGGTCTGGATCGGATGTTAAAACATCCGGATTGGCGGCGACCGTGATACGTCCCACGGCCTTCGCATCTTTTAATTGCGCGATGAGTGATTGCGCGGAATTCACCTGCGCCATATCCGGTTTTTTATCCTTGTCCGTGGTATCGCGCATCAGGCTGGCGAGTTTTAATTCCAGATCGCGGGCTTCGGCTTTATACCGCGCTTCTTCCTGCCGCCGTTCACTGGCGCGGGAAAAGATGGTGCCATCGGGATAGGCGATGCCCGTCAGCCCCCCCGCCCGCTGGATCAACGAGAGCATGGTATCGCCCGGGACTAGATCATATTTGCCAGGGTTTTTAACCTCGCCCAGCAAGGTCACGCTCTGGTCTTCCACGCGGTTGAATTTCTGGTTGACGCGCACCGTATCGCCCGGCGCTATTTTAAGATCGTGTTGGGAAAGGCTGGCCTTTTTCCGGTTGGAGGCTTGTGCATCGGCTTCTTCATCTACGGGGACTATGCGCGATGTTACCTCTATATTGCTTTCATCGGCTTCGATGGTTGTGCCTCCGGCAACGGAGACAAGGGATTCTAGTGTCGTGTCCGCAGAGACGGGATAGGCGCCGGGCTGACGTACGGCCCCGCGCACGAAGGTGGAGCGTTCTTCCAGAAAGGACGTGATCATATCATCTGTGATGGGTTCTGCCTTTTTATCGTTGCCGCTATAGGAAACTTTTTGCAACAGGGGAGCCGCTTCTTCCGTTTGTGTTTTTCCGAGGCCGCGAATTTGTTCGATGGAAAAAAGATGGACGACATCACCTTCGGTTAAAGACAAATCGCTTTTCTTTTGCAACACCTGATGCGGAGAAAATTCGATCAGCTTACGTGTCAGGGAATTTTTATCGTGCCGTTCGATCACGCCGATCAACGGGTAGAGGGAATCGCCGAAAACGGAATCCGATTTGATCAGTTCCGATAGGGTTTTTGCCTTTTGCAGCGCATGGGGGCCGGGATCGCGGGTGTGGCCGGACAATTCCACATCCTCGCTGCGTTTTTCCTGTGCTTGCGCGACTGTCAGCATTCCACCGTCTCCAAATATTCTTTTGGAAGGTTCGGAGATGTCTTCCACGGTTTCGCGGCCATCGGATGTCAGGGTCAGGCGCATGAACCGGTTGCTGCCCGGTGATAAAACACCACCCGCCATCCCGAGCATTTCAAGGGTAGTAAGGTTTTGACCGTTGCGGATTTCATAAATGCCGGGGCGCTTCACCGCACCGGAAATGGCGACGGTGGGGCCAACGGGCGGCACAATAATCCGGTCGCCGTCCTGAAGCCGTTGATCGGCGTTGGAGGCCCCGTTCATCAGGATGTTGTATAGATCGATGAAGCTGCTCTTGCCATTGCGAACGAGCCGGATACGACGCAGCGATCCTGTTTTGCGAATGCCTTCGGCGTTCTGGAGCGCATCGAGCACCGTGTGAAAAGGGGTCAGTGTTTTGCGCCCCGGTTTCAAAACATCGCCGATCACGAGAACATCGATCTGCCGTGCACCGGACAGGCTGACATTGATTTCTACGTTGTGAAGGTTTGCGGCTTCTTCTTGCAGGGTTTTACGCACATCGCCCAGCGTTTTCCCGCTGGCACCGATCGTCGTAAATTCACTTGTCACCAGTTCGCCGCGTGTGTTGATGGTATAGGTTTTATGCTGGTTTTCCTGACCGCGTACGGTGATGTCGAGCGTATCGCCGCTGCTTAGAATATAATCATCCTGAACGATACCGGCGGGAATGCCGGTTTCCATTTTTTCATTGTGCGAAAAAAGATCATAACCGAATTGCTCAAGATCCTCGTCCGCACGTTCCGAATACATGTCCTCGATCCGGGAGGACGAGTCTTTAGGATGGTAAGGCGTTTTTTGTGTGTCGCGTTTTTCAGATCCAACCAGTTTTTCAACATCCCGCAAGGAAAGATGGCGGGGCTGCAGATCGTCATCTTGTTGTTTGGCAGAAGGTTCTGCGCCTTCCACACCGTCATCCATCCATGGCGCGCCATAGGCGGCGAGTTGCTGCGCATGCACGCCATCGCTGCCCGCGAAAAGAAATCCGGCGGCCAGAAGAAGGCAGGGAGAAAACAAGGACTTATAAATTTTCATAAGACAAGACCGGGCGATTGCGCCCGCATTTACTATACAGGCGTATGTATGCTTTGTGAATCCGTTCCTCGTTGAAATATCGTGAAAAATGGCGGTTGCCGGTTGCGGCACGGCCATCGCGGGGCTATGTCTTCTTCCATGCCCCTTCACATGATCAAAACCGCCGCCGGATTGCAGGAAATAGACCAGCTGATCGAACGCCAGTCAGGCGGAAAGATGCGCTATAACGGGCAAAAGGCGACCTATGCCTATACGCGCTATGCGCCCAAGAATGCGGCCGAGATCATCGAATCGGGGGGATCTATCTACTGGATCCTGAAAAGCCGGATTCAGGTCCGGCAAAAAATCCTCGGCTTTGAAATGGTCGAAGACCCGCAGGGCGATTGGTGCAAGATCGTCGTGGAGCCGCAGCTTTACCAGACGATGGCCCAGCCGCACCGCGCCATTCAGGGGTGGCGGTATTTACAGGATAAAGACGCGCCCAAAGACCGCGGGCTGTATGTTTCCGGTGCTATGGACGATGCCCCGCCGCCGGCGATGGCCGAAGAACTTAAAAAACTGGGGCTTTTATAATTTGCATGGTTGACATGCAAATTGTGCATGGATAATCATATGTTATTCCGCCTAACGGCGGCCAATCAGATTTTTAGACGTATGCATGGGGTGCCGCTATGTTGCATTTTCCCAATCGGGAGTTTTTGTCTGCGTTTTCACTGACAACAGGTCTTGGGCTTGCGGCTTGCCTCTCATTTCCGACAACATCTGCGGCGCAGGAAAAAACCGCTGTTATCATTCAAATGCCATCGGAAACGGCTCATCAAAAGATGACCTATGCCGATGTTCACCGCATCCTCATGATTGATGTTTCGGGCAGTATGGACGCAGCCGAGACACTGGCGGCATTTACGGGGGCGCTCGATTATTACGAATCGGATGAGGTGAAAGTGGAGCAGGAAACCGCAATCTGTTCCGCAAATACCATCATATTTTATGGGACCTACCCGAAGGTGACGGATACATGGGTTGTATGTAACCAGCATGATCTGAAAAGTTTTGTGAACGCTGCGCTGGATACAGACATTGCAGAAATACAAAAAACGACAGGAGCTTCGACCACCGATAGTTCATTGACGCTTGCTCTTGGTGCGGCTGCTGGTGTGTTTGAAACGGAAAGACAGAAGGGTGTGTCTTCAGCCATGCGCAGTGTTTTGTTCGTCTCAGATGAATACGGGGGCGACGATCAGGGGCACATTGATGCTGCAAGGGATAGGCTTTTGAAGACGCACCAATCGTCGATTGGGGCTATAGCGCTGGGCGATGGGTATTTATCTGCCCGGTTTCAAACCCATGTCGTATCAAGTCCGGAACTGCTTGCGAAATACGGGATCAGATCGGTCGTTCCAAAAAATTCTTACACTGTTGAACCGCCCGCTCCCGGTAAATCGGATCAACGTATGGAGATGATTGAGGAAGCGATAAAAATCAGTTTTTCTTTGGGCATGGGGTAACCGCAAGAGGAAAGGTTTTGCATGGGAAATTTGCCTGTACCGTATAATCCGCGGCCATCTGGGGCGAAGGGAAATAAAGCGGGATCTGGAGTTGCAAAAGAAAGGCGCGGGCCATCCCTTTGCAATCTGGTTATTTTCAACACGGAAAGAGTGCCTTTCGATGACTGTTCCTTCCTGCTTTCCAGGGTCTTTGGGAAAGAGGCGGCGGCGGCCCATTTTTCAAGCTGGTTTGAACGCCACATAACGATGGGGCCATATAGCCGGGAGGTCGTTGAAACCAAGATGTGGCAAGTACGCGAGGTTGCCCGGGAATGCAATTTGATTGCCCCTGTCATGCAGCGGCGGCCCGTCTGATTTTTGGCGGAAATCAGGGTTTTTTTGCGGTTTCGTCAAAAAAGTAAAAAAATCTTAAAAAAAGGGTTTACAGCGGGGAAACGATCAGTATATAACCCCCTCCACAGCGCGGGGGCGACCCCGCGTTTGTCTTCGAAAGGGACGAACGCCGACAGGCAAAATTAGTTCCCGAACGAAGTTGACGGCGAGCCCTCCTGGGGTATATAAATCGACATCGTCAAAATTTTTGGGGAAACCCTTAAATACTGCTTGCGCGCTGAAGGTCGCTTTGATAGTCAGTGCGCTCCGGTTCTTGAACATCGTGAATAAGAAAGAGAAGATACGCAGGCAGCAGCGCTTCGTATGATGTGTTGAACACATTAATATAAAGACCTGCATAGCCACGTATCTTTGATAGTTATGTGACGCTAAGCAGGTCCTTGCACTTTTCAATCGCTTTTCAGAGATTTTAAAGTGTTCTAGGACGCTTTAATTTCAATGAGAAACAAAGTGATATGAGATGAGATCAAACAT
>CAYRDI010000023.1:0-31169 GCA_964423095.1 uncultured Micavibrio sp. | reverse complement strand
GGTGGAGGGACTTGAACCCCCACGGGTTGCCCCGCCAGAACCTAAATCTGGTGCGTCTGCCAATTTCGCCACACCCGCGCAATCCAAGGGGCCGTTCTAAAGCAAAACCCAAGCAAAGCCAAGGGGTTTCTAGCCATCAAACGCCCAGTTCCTTGAACACATAAGGGATCATATCGGGCAGATCACTGGCGACAAGGCCGGGGCCGAACATCCGGCCCGCCATCCGGTGCATATAAACGGCCGCGGCCGCGGCAAGATAAGGGCTCATGCCCTGCGCCATTAATCCCGCGATCATACCGGCCAGAACATCCCCGCTCCCCGCCGTGGCCAAATATGGCGCGGGCAGGTCTTCATGGGTCAGCGTTTCTTCGCCCCCACAAGCGATGGCGGAATCATGCCCCTTGACCAAAACCGTACAACCCGCCTTGGCGGCGGCGGCCTCCGCCTTGCCGGTCATCGTACTATGAATCGTTGGAAACAGCCGCTTGAACTCCCCCTCGTGTGGCGTCAGAACGCAAGATGGGTGCAAATGATCCAGCAGGGTCTGCGCATCGCCTTCGAACACGGTTAAGGCATCGGCGTCCAAAACGCAGGGCGTCTTGTCCTTCAAAATCGCCAAAACGCGTTTTTTGACATCGCCACCGCCGGGACCAATCAAGGCGGCCTTCCGGCGCGGATCGGCCAGATGATCCTCCACCCGCTTCAAATCCTCAACGATGATATGGCCGGGCAACGCGGACCGGTAAATCATCCCCGCCTCTTTGGTTGGCGCCACCACAATGGTCACACCGGCCCCAACCCGCGCACAGGCACAGGCGGCCAGACGGGCTGCGCCGGTCATGGCTTCGCCGCCAAAGATCACGGCGCACCCGCGGTCATATTTGTGCGTGTCCGCTTGTGGGCGAAAAAACGCCGGTAACCATAAGGATGGATTGTTCAACATGGGCAAAGGATCAGCCCCCGATCAATGTAAAAATGGGGCGAACGACGGGGCTCGAACCCGCGACAACCTGGACCACAACCAGGGGCTCTACCAACTGAGCTACGTCCGCCACGCAACGGGCTTTATGTAACGGTTTCAAGCCCCTGCGGTCAAGGGATTTTGCGATGCGAATTTTTGCCGTAAAACCCGCGAATCCTCTAGACTGCGCCGCGCTGCATGTGCTAACAAGCTATGCAGCCGGGGCATAGCCCCATTCATTTTTCGTATAACACTCTTTAAGGAAGATTCTATGCCGACGTCCGAAACTGTCATTAAGTTCAAGAGCTATTCCGAATTCAAAAAATTCGCCGACGAAAACGACATTCAATATGTCGGGTTTGAATTCACGGACCCCCGCGGCAAACTCCAGCACACGGACCAGCATATCTGCACGCTGGACGAAGACATGTTTAAAAACGGGATCATGATCGATGGCTCGTCGATCGCCGGCTGGAAGGCGATCAACGAATCCGATATGTGCCTTGTCCCCGACTGGTCGAAATGCTTCCTTGATCCGTTTGCAGCACAACCGACGCTGAAGGTTTTCTGCACCGTCTTCGAACCAATCTCCGGAGATGGGTACGCACGTTGTCCGCGCACGATCGCGCAACGCGCCGAAGAATACCTTAAAAAGACCGGCATTGCGGATATGGCCTCTTTCGGGCCAGAGGCCGAATTCTTCGTCTTCGACGATGTAAAATTCGATGTCAAAATGCACAAGGTTTCCTTTGAAGTGGATTCGATCGAAGGGCCGCAAAACACGGGCCGCACCTATGAAGAAGGCAACACCGGCCACCGTCCGCGGGTAAAGGGCGGCTATTTCCCCGAAAGCCCGGTGGATTCTTCTTCCGACCTACGTGCGGAAATGGTCACCGTGCTGGCCTCTCTGGGTGTTCCGGTGGAAAAACACCACCACGAAGTGGCCACCTCGCAATGCGAGCTCGGCATCCGTTTTTCCACGCTCGTCGATTGCGCGGACAACATGCAACTTTACAAATACGCCGTTCACAACGTCGCACACATCTATGGCAAAACGGCAACCTTCATGCCAAAACCCATGCATGGCGACAACGGTTCCGGTATGCACGTCCACCAATCGTTGTGGAGCGGTGGCAAACCCATGTTCGCCGGTGATAAATATGCGGGTCTTTCCGATACCGCCCTGCATTACATCGGCGGGATCATCAAACATGCAAAGGCCCTGAACGCGTTTACAAACCCGTCCACAAACTCTTACAAACGCCTGGTGCCGGGCTATGAAGCCCCGGTTCTTCTGGCCTATTCCGCCCGCAACCGTTCCGCCTCCTGCCGGATTCCCTTCGGCAACTCGCCCAAGGCCAAACGTGTGGAAGTCCGCTTCCCCGATCCGACCGCAAACCCCTACCTCGCCTTTGCCGCGATGTTGATGGCGGGTCTGGATGGTGTTCAAAACAAGATCGATCCGGGCAAAGCCATGGATGCAAACCTCTACGAACTTCCGGCCGACGAACTGGCGAAGGTTCCGACCGTCTGCGGATCGTTGCGTGAAGCGGTCAACGCCCTGAAAGCCGACCACGACTTCCTGACCAAGGGCGATGTGTTTACCAAAGATACGATCGAATCCTACATCGACCTGAAAATGGAAGAAATCGATGCGTATGAAACCATGCCGCACCCGATCGAATACATGATGTACTACTCGGCATAAAAAGGCCGCGGAAAGATCAGGAAAAACCCGCCATCACGGCGGGTTTTTTATTGTGTCGCTATTCTTTCAGATAATCGTAATACGGATCGTTGGGATCGATCTTTGGCATGTCATACCGGCGCAGGCTTTCGATCACCACACGCACCGTCTCCGTATTCCGCGCCCATGTAAAATATTCTTGCGCACGCGATGGCGTAATCAGACTGACGATGTAATAATAATCGTCCCCCTCCATGGCCGCTACCAACAATTCGTACGGCTGCATATTGATTTTATCTTCGGGTTCCAGGGCATAGATCTGGGTTTTACCGTATTTCATGGATGAATCGTATTTGTAATCAACTGTTTCAATCAGGGCGCCCAGCTTGTAACTGTTGATCTTGAGATCGTTTCGAAAACGCGCGATCTCCTTGGCCATGTCGGTTTTCAGCAATTTTGAAACCGCTTCGACACGGATACGCCCTTCCAGATAGGATTGCTTGTTTTCCTTGCGGGCCTGAAGCAACGTCGCACTCATACGTTCCACGGAAAAAATGGATTTTTCCTTTAATTCCCACGATTTTGGATAATTGAAATAGGATTGATCAAGAAATCCGTACGTCTCCTGCGGCTCTATCGGTGCGTCGCTGGATTTGAGCAGGCGGAAAGACGCCATGATCTGTGCTTGCGTTACTTTTTCCGTCTCGAAATTTTCCTGCGGCAAATAGTACCTTATCAGGACAAGATCGCTACCGTTAATGATAACACGCGCATAGACGACAAAGGTTCTGTCTTTTTCCACCTCAACATACAGCGCGTCCAGCGAACGGGGCGTTTGCACCGTCAGGGCGGTCAGGGTAAACCCGTTCGATAGGGCGAAGTTTACGAACCAGCTCTCGGCACTGATTTCATAGGTCAGCCTCTGCCCTTCGATCACGATATTGCTTCTCTGAAGATTGACGGCGGGCGACACATATCGGGCAAGAATTGCCAGCACGCTTGTGCTCAGATCGTCGCCGCTTAAAAGAAGGCTTCCCACATCTTTCCGGCCCGCATCGTCCGTCCATCCCGCAGGCAGGTTGATTTGGTAAGTGAGCAACTCATCGCCATACGGTTTGTCATTGACCGTCTTTTTTGTTTCATACGCAAATTTTTTGTTCCATTGATCTTGATAAACCGGAACGCGCGGAACGGATTTTAAATCCACCGCGAACGCCGCCACCGGAATGGCACACAGGGAAAAACACACCGCCAGAAACCACAGGGTCACATTACGCATGATTGATCTTTGCGGGTTGGCGGTTTTCGTCGATATGGACATACGTATAAAATCCTTCCGTTACTTTTATATATTTAACGTCGCGACCGTATGTATGCCTCAATGCCCAGCTCTCTACATGTATTGTAACGGATGTCCGGCCCACTTTGGAAACTTTGGTGTAAAAACTGACCTGATCGCCCAGAAATACGGGCTTGTGAAAGGACATGGCCTCCAGCCCCACCGTCACAATCCGCCCGCCGACATACTGATAGGCGCGGCTGGCCCCTGCCAGATCCATTTGCGATAAAATCCACCCCCCAAAAATATCCCCGTTCGGGTTTGAATCCGGCAACATCGGAATAACCTTTAACGTGGGTATGCGGCCTTGCAGTTCTGCGGGCAACGCCGGCTCGGTTTCTTGATCTTCCATGTTGGTCTCGGTCTTTCGGGGTTTTACAAAACGGGACAAATTGTCTATTGATAGGGGCAATTACGTAGCAGAACAGGTGTAAATATCATGGCGGATTTGTTTGGCGAGGGCAACACAGCAAAGAACGCGACCTACGGGGCCGCGGACATTGAGGTGCTCGAAGGTCTGGAACCCGTCCGTAAACGGCCCGGCATGTATATTGGCGGGACGGACGAACGCGCCCTCCACCACCTGGTCGGCGAAATTCTCGACAACTCGATGGATGAAGCGGTCGCGGGCCACGCGGACCATATTGACCTGATAATGAACGCCGACGGGTCGGTCACGGTGATCGACAATGGACGCGGGATCCCTGTGGACAACCATCCCAAATTTCCCAAAAAATCCGCGCTGGAAGTCATTTTTACAACCCTTCACTCCGGTGGAAAATTCTCTGGAAAAGCCTATGAAACCTCCGGCGGTCTGCACGGGGTTGGATCGTCCGTCGTCAATGCCCTTTCGGAATGGATGACGGTGGAAGTCTTCCGCGACAAACAACATTACAAACAATCCTTCGCCCGCGGGCTTCCAACCAGCAAGCTCGAAAATCTGGGCAAGGTGCAAAACAAGCGCGGCACCTCGGTCAGCTTTAAGGCCGACCCGGAAATATTTGGAAACAAACTGAAATTCAAACCATCGTGGCTGTATCAAATGGCCCGGTCAAAGGCGTATCTGTTCCGTGGCGTTGAAATCCGCTGGTCCTGTGACCCGTCCCTGCTCAAAGATGCAAATATTCCAGAACAGGATGTTTTACATTTTCCCAATGGGTTGTCTGATTTTCTTAAAGCGTCACTTCAGGATCGCGCCGTCATCACCGACAAGTTTTTCGCGGGTCAGTTGCCCCTGCCTGAAAAAGCCGGACGCGTGGAATTTGCCATCGCCTGGCCCGAAGACGGCGAACCTTTGAATCATTCCTATTGTAACACCATCCCCACGCCGCTTGGCGGCACCCACGAACAGGGCCTGCGCACGGCCTTGACCCGCGGGATCAAAGGCTATGGCGGGCTGGTCGGCAACAAAAAGGCGGACCAGATCACCTCCGATGACGTGATGAACGGCGCGGCGATCCTTCTGTCAGTGTTTATCCGTGACCCGCAATTTCAGGGGCAGACGAAGGAAAAGCTCGTCTCCAACGAAGCCGCCAAATGGGTGGATTCCGCCATCAAGGATTATTTTGATCACTGGCTCACCGCCGATCCGAACGCCTCGAAAATGCTCCTCGAAAGCATAATCGATCGCGCCGAAGAACGGATGCGCCGGAAATCGGACAAGGAAATGGCCCGGAAAAGCGCAACCCGCAAATTGCGCCTCCCCGGCAAACTCGCCGATTGTTCGCGCACCGATGCCGAAGACACGGAACTGTTTCTGGTTGAGGGGGACTCGGCCGGTGGTTCCGCCAAACAGGCCCGCAACCGGGAAACGCAAGCCGTTCTGCCCTTGCGCGGAAAAATCCTGAACGTGGTTTCGGCCACGGCCGACAAAATCCGGCAAAATCAGGAAATTCAGGATTTGATCCTCGCGCTTGGTTGCGGGGTGGGAAAAGATTTCGATGTGTCCAAGCTCCGCTATGAACGCGTTGTCATCATGACCGATGCCGACGTGGACGGCGCGCACATCGCCTCACTGCTCGTCACTTTCTTCTATACGCAAATGCGCGGCATGATCGAAAAGGGCCACCTTTATCTGGCGCAACCCCCGCTCTATCGCCTCACCGCCGGCACGGTTTCCGAATATGCGCGCGATGATGCACACAAGGAAGAATTGATGAAGACGACCTTCAAGGATAAAAAGAAGGTCGATATTTCCCGCTTTAAAGGTTTGGGCGAAATGCCGGCGGCACAATTAAAAGAAACAACCATGTCGCCGGATAGCCGCACCCTGCTCCGCGTCACCATCCCGGATGCTATGGCCGCGCTCGGCATCACCGAAGAAATGGATGGGCAAAAGGGCGCCAAGGCGCAACCTTCGGAAATAGACGATCTCGTCGATCGCCTGATGGGAAAAAACGCGGATGCGCGGTTTCAGTTCATTCAGGAAAATGCCGAATTCGTGCAGGACATCGATATTTAAAAACAATCATCGCACCATGTTGAACATCCCCAAACGGAATGTGGTTTTCTTCGGCGTTCTGGGCGCGCTGCTCTTCCTCATGTATATCGTGATGGTCTATGCGCCGGGCCATGCGCGGATGCGCCTTCAATCCATGCTTCGCGATGCGGGGTTCGATCGTGCCTATGTGCGCGATATTTCCCTCTCCCCCACTGGTATCGTTGCAAAGGGAATCACGCTGGATTCCTATGGCCTGGACGGTGTCGAAGAAATCCGTGCCCGCATAAACTGGCTTTCGTTCCTTCTGACCGGATCGTTAAAACAGATTGAAATTAAAAAACTCTCGGCCTCCTTGTCTTCGGGCGGGTTGACCGTGGCCGGTCAAAAACTGGTTGAAAACCTTCTTGATCTCCCCCGTTACAAAATTGACATTACGGACGCCACCATCGATATGGCCACGGATTTTGGGAACATCACGGTCATGCTGGATGCCCACATCAACCGTGAAAAAAACGACAAGGCGCGGGACATTCGCGCCCGCCTCCACGGCGCGCAATACCAATTGGGATTCGATAGCACATGGGAAGGGAAGGTTGCCGAAGACGGTTCCATGGATTTGTCTGGAAACATTGCGCAAGGCCGCATGGACATGGGCCCGGCGCGCATTTCGCGCTTCAACGGCTGGGCTGCCGTTACGCTCTCCAAGGGCTCATACACCATCCAAAGCCAACTGGAGGCCGGCAGCGCCAGTCTCGACCACATCCCTCTTGAAAAAATCTCTCTGGTCACCGATCACAAACCGGGACAGGCCAGTGTGATTTTCCGTGCGGGCGTATCGGGCATGCCGCAAACGTCCCTTGGGCTGGATTATGCCCAAAACAACGACACGCAAAATTTTTCCGCGACCTTTAAGGGGGATGATCTTGGCACCTTGCTAAAACGCATTGGCGAAGATTCCAAAAAAACGGATGCTATTCCCGCACCGCTTTTGGAAACAAAATCTTTCGACTTCACCGCAACCTATCAACCGGATCGGGGATTTGCGGGCGGGCCTTTGCCGTTCACGGTGTCCTGGAATACGGCCGCGGCGTCCGCAAACGGCAACGCCCTGCTCTATCCTGAAAACTATGATATTCGGGGGTCTATCGAAACGGATGAATCCATGGCCCGCGCATTGGGCGTCTATTTCAACATTCCCAAAGAAAACATCAACGGGCGTTTTATACGGCTGGACGGCAATGTCGCCGGATCATTGAAGGTCAAAAAATCCGGAACAAAAAAACCGGCGCCCTGATCCTACGGGTAGGCGCAGGAATCATACGTCACTTTGGCAAAAGACTTTGCGCCCTCTTCCACGGTAAAACGGAATTCCCGCCCTTTTGTAACCACCGAATAACGGATCGGGAATGTCCCCTTTTTCACTTCCGTCCCTTCGGGGCTGGTGAAGGTCACCTCAACCTCTTGCGCAGGATCGAACCATGCTTCCTGTTTTCCGTCCTTGCTGGTCGAACTCGCCCCCTTCGCCTTGATGATGACGGCACCGTCGGCGACGGACGCGCTTGATGCGGGGCCGGTGTAACCCGGGGTGGAAACGACAAACCGTTTTGTATCGGGGTCGGTGCAATCGGTCGGCGGACGGGCGGATTTGATGACAAAGGCCAGACGTTCGGGGGCCATCCCTTGCGTCAATTGTTCGCGCACCAGACGGGTTAAATCCTGCATCGGCCCTTCGGGCAACACGGCATTG
This sequence comes from uncultured Micavibrio sp., assembly GCA_964423095.1. GTDB lineage: Bacteria > Pseudomonadota > Alphaproteobacteria > Micavibrionales > Micavibrionaceae > Micavibrio_A. The sequence continues at coordinate 22,995 of CAYRDI010000023.1, read as the reverse complement.
TATTCCGCCTTGATCTGTTCATACCGGGTATTGGCCGTCTGCGCTTCGGCGCGAAGCTCCGTGACATTGCTTTGCAGGACATTACGTTCCTTGGTCAGGGTTTCGACCTGATCCCCCAAAGAAATGGATCGCTCCACGCCGTATTGTTTGCCCATCCAGAATCCGACACAGGCGGACAATGCAATGACGATCACCATGGTAATCGCATTGGTCACGCGCTGCTGTGCGCGTTCTTTATACCGGTTGCTGGGGTTATAAGAGCTGAACGTCATGATCTATCACTGGTTTTTGTGAAAATTCATCCAAACTATACCCACACCCCTCGCGAAGGACAAGGGGGGTCTAATTCCCGCTGGAAACAGGGGTTGTCGTGTTTTTGCTGCTGCTACTGTCGCCACCACCGATGCTGATCCCCGAACTTTCGAATTCACCCAGGTTTTTAAACCCGATCCGGAACATGATTTCGGTGCCGCTGTCGCCCGTGGATTCTTCGGTCAGTGTTCGCTCTGCCGTCAAATTGAACGTCATACACTGGCCGTTGTAATCCAGCCCGTATGCCGCCGTCCGTAATCCGCTGTCCTGCCCGAAATCATACCATGCGCTGCCGAACATCGACCAGTCATCGTAAAACCGCCACCGCGCCCATGGCTGAATCTGTTCGCGGGTTTCATCCAGATCGGTGCCTTCGATGGCATCTATAAAGAAATAACGCGCGCCCACATCAACCTGCCCCAATTTCAGCGCGGCATCCAGATCATGGCGATGGGGGGATAGGTTTTCATTGTCCAGCTGGAACCGGTAATCGAATGTCAGAAAGTTTGCTAACATCGCCGATACCTGCCCCACGTAATCCGATCCTTGCGTGGCAAGCCCCGAACCCGCAGCGAACGGGTTGTCCCCATTGTCGAACCTGTAACTTTGACCGAAAAATACTTCGGTGCGGTCGCCTTCATCACCATACCATCCGGTTCTTACGCCATACGTCGCATGGCTCTGGTCTTCGATCAGGTCGTATCCCGGCGAACGGTTCGGTTCAAACAGGTTGGTGGCGTCCAGTGTGAAATCCTGGCTGTCTTCGTTCGGAATCCTGCTGTTGTTGTCGATGTTGGTGGCCCCCGTTACGGCCACCATCGGTGAAACGACGACCTGTGATGCATCGAACCGTTTCACCAACGGGTAACTGTTTTCCAGGTTCGCATACGCAAAACCGCGCGCGGCCGTATCCCTTGGTTCGTTCGGGTACAAATCCGTCGGCCGGTCGTCGATCCCGTAAACATCGCCGCGCACATTCGTATCCAGCGTACTGACCAACCCCGTGCCGCTCACAAACCGCCGCTGCCATCCCAGAACGGTGGATGCCCGCGCTACGTCCTGCCCGTTGCCTTTGCGGTATAATCCCAATGTCGAAAGCTGCGCATTCCACCTCCCGCCCAAAACGCCGTTCGGATCACCATAAAACGATGCAATCATTTCGGGCAACACGGCCGGCTGATCCGTCTGGCGCGTGCTCACCCGCACATCCTGAAACGCCATGGCGCGGCCCACCATATAATTCCGGCCCGAAAAACGCTCGGCATACACTTCGTTCTCCAGCACGTCATCGGATTCAATGTTGTATTGTCGCAGATACTGGTCATCGGAAGCTACGCGCACCTTCATGCCGGATCGCCATTTTTCGTTCATGTCCCATAAACCATCCGCAAACAAATGGCCGCGCGCCTCCTCTTTCACATGCACGGCACGGCCCGCAATATCGTCCGTGCGGTCGGAATAGGTCGCGCTGCCATTGACTTGAACCTTTGCATTTTCAAACCGCTGACGATACTCCGCCAATGCGACGGGGTTGGCATCGGTGGAAACAACGGTGCCGAACGTCGCATCGCGGTCTGGTGCCACAGCCCAATAATATTGTTGTTGGTATGATGCGCCTAGCGTGCTGTTAAACCCGACCGTCGGTGTTAAAAAACCGCTCTTTTGCTTTTCGCTGCCATCGCCATGAATGAAATACGGCGAATAGGCCACGGGCACACCCGCAAATTCAAACCACGCATCCTTGTATTTAATGCTTTTATCTTTTTCATCGTGCACCACCTCGGCGGCGCGGATCTGCCACAAAGGCGGACGTGAAGGATCTTCCTTGCACGGCTCGCACGGCGTATAGCTCGCACGCTTCAATTCGATAACGGTACCGTTGGTGCGCTTGCCCTCCTCGGCGGTAAAGCGCGATCCGTCGGCCAGCAATACCTGCAACCCCTTGACGAACCCGTTCTTCATATCCTTGGTCAGATCGACATGATCGGCAAAATAGGTTGTGCCGTCTTCCTCGCTCATCACCACATGCCCTTCGGCGCGCACGACATCGGTTTGCAAATTGTATGAAATGCTGTCGGCCTTATAAATCCGTCCGCTCTGGATCAATTCCACATTGCCCATCGCCGTGATGGTTTGCGCATCCTCGTCATGCACCACGCGGTCTGCCTCCAGATCGACGGGCGGGTCTTCCCCGTTTTGCAAATCCGGCCCCTCACCCGCAACGGTGACCGTTCCCTCCACCGGCGCGGCAATCGCCGCGGGCGAAAAAAACAAAACGCTACTTAAAAACGTGGCCGTCAAAAGACGAAGACCGTGGCTTTTCGGAATGGCGGGCTCCTGATGTCACGCAAACGAATGAATCACGGCCTGAAAAGGCCGATCACCGTAAGAATAAGGGGGAACGATTGATTGCGAAAGCCTTTTTGGCCTGTGCCGCGTTGTTTTTTAACGCAAAAAGGCGGGAACATCATCGCCGAATCCCGGCCCCTGATGATCGTCATCCTCGTCCTTGCGCGGCAGTCTGGCCTTTTGCGGCGGCGGCGCGGCGGGGCGTTCCTTTTGCGGGGGACGCGGACGATCCGTTCTTGCCTCTGGCTTTGCATCGTGGCGTTCGCCAGGAGCCACGTCGAGAGACACAACCGGAATCTGTTTTTTAATTAATCTTTCGATACTTGAAAGGAGTTTTTCATCCTCTCTCGTAGCCAGCATCCAGGCACGCCCGCTCTGCCCCGCACGGCCCGTCCGGCCAATCCGGTGAACGTAATCATCCGAATTCATCGGCACATCGTAATTGAACACATGGCTGACGGCGGAAATGTCGAGCCCACGGGCCGCCACATCGCTGCATACCAGATACTTGACCGTACCATCTCGAAATCCTTGCAAGGTTTCGGTGCGCTTGGCCTGCACCATATCGCCGTGTAACGGCGCGGCATCATATCCCTGCTTTTTCAAAAACGTGGCGACATCGCCAATATCACGCTTGCGGTTCAAAAAGACAAACGCGTTCTTGGGATTTTCCTGTTTGATTAATTGCGCCAACGCCCGCTTCTTATCCTTGGGATGCACATGCACCAAATGCTGTTCCACCGTCGTGGCGGTGGTGGCAGGGGCCGACACGGATACTTCCTTGGGGTTGGTCAGGAATTTATCCGACAGGCGTTTGATCTCCGGCGGCATCGTCGCCGAAAACAAAAGCGTCTGGCGGTTCGGGGGGATCAGAGAGACAATTCTTTCAATATCGGGAATAAATCCCATATCCAGCATACGGTCGGCTTCATCGATCACCAGAATGCGGATGTCGTTCAACAAAACAGATCCGCGTTCAAACAGGTCGATCAAACGTCCCGGCGTTGCAATCAAGACATCCACGCCTTTATCAAGCAGCTTCGTCTGGTCGCCCATCGATTCACCGCCGACGAGGAGAGCCATCGAAAGTTTGTGGTACTTGCCATAGGTTTTAAAATTTTCGGCAACCTGCGCCGCGAGTTCGCGCGTGGGTTCTAAAACAAGAGAGCGCGGCATCCGCATGCGCGCGCGGCCACCCGACAACGCATCGATCATGGGCAAGGTAAAACCGGCCGTCTTTCCCGTTCCCGTCTGGGCAAGCCCGACCACATCCCGCGCCATCATAATGATGGGAATGGCTTTTTCCTGAATGGGGGTGGGCGTTATATAGCCTTTTTCGGTGACCGCCTGGAGCGTCTCCGGGCTCAAGCCCAGATCTTCAAATTTCATATTGTAAAGTCCTGTGGCCGCTGTTTAGCAGATTTTGGAGGTCTAAGGCAAGCCTTTGATGGACAAGGATGAAAGATCACCGATGATCGTCATGCCCGTCATCGGCATGGTCATGGGTCTGTGCCCTGACGATTTGGCTGCCGACGGCGGTGATAAACCAATGGGACCGGTGTACGGCCAGATAGATGCCCAGATTGATGGAAAACAGCACCGTGGCAATCACCATCACCTTGCGAACGCTGCTTTTCTGCGGCTTACAGGCCCCATGAACGCACCCCGTATCGTGACAATCGATCTTTTCGCTATAGAGCGTAATCGCCCATCCGGCCACCAACGTCACGGCCGAAAACGCAATCAGAGGGATTTCATAGGGGTGCATGGCCTCATGGATGTAGGCCAGAAAGCCCGGCATCCCAACCACGATTCCAAGCCCGGTCAAAAGCCCCAAAAGGGAGAAAATCGTTGGCAGGATACAGCAAAACACATGGCTGCCTTCGGACACGACCACGGCCCAGAACAGGGATTTTTGCAGAGTTTTCTTCATAGGGGCCCGTTCTATCCGATTTCGGGTTCGAAAGGCAAGAAAATTGTTACGTTATAACATACGAAAATAAAGGGTGCCGTGCGGGCACCCTTTCACGGGGGACACAACCTGAAAGGCAATGTTACGCCTTGATCTGTTTCAAAATATCGGCGGGTTTGGTCATACCGCTGCTGCGGTTGATTTCCTGATCGCCCTTATACAGGATCAACGTGCTCTGCTGACCCACATGGAATTTTTTCAGGCTTGCCGTGTCGTTATCGTAATCAACGACCAGAACCTTCAAATCCTTGGCATCGGCATCCTTGTAAACTTCGTTCAACGCGTTTTGCTGCTCCGCGCAAACATGACAACCCTTTTTGTGAAACGCGACAAGAAAAGGTTTCCCGCTTTTTTGCGCTTCGGCAAAGGCGGCATCGGAATATTTGGCCTGCATGTCCTCGGCCATCATCATTTTGTCATCCGCCTTCATCATCATATGATCCTTGGAATCCATCATCATTTTGTCGCCGGATTTCATCATATGGTCTTCGGCACGGGATGGCAGGGCCGCGGCGGACAACAGGCCGACGGCCAGCATAACGGAACCGAACGCTTTGATTGTATTCATAATATTATCTCCAAATGGTTTGTATTGATGGAAGACAAGATTGCCTTCTGCTACCTTTTCGGATGAAAACACCGTATGGTTACACAGGGTATGTAACTTTTTTGAACCGCTGGACGTAAACATGAATGAACAGGCCAATATGGATCTGGAAACCGAACTCAAAAGGCTCGTCATGGAAACGCGTGAAGGCAACAAGACAAGCTATACGGAACTTTTAAACCGCCTCTCCCCGCTGCTGAAAAAGGCGGCGGTGGGACATTTGGCGCGCTTCGGTCAAACGGCCTATGCCGAAGACGCGTTACAGGAAACCTTGCTTGCCATTCATTTAAAACTGCACACTTATGATGCGGGACAGCCTTTTCTGGCGTGGGTGCGTGCCGTGATGAAACATAAAATCATTGATTTCTTGCGCCGCCAAAAGGTCAAGAATATCTCGCTGGATGATAACGATTTTTGGGAACCCGCCGATGAAACGAACCCCGAAATCCAATCCGTGGTGCATGATCTGCAAAAACTGCTCGATAGCCTGAAACCCCCGGCGGGCAAAATCATCTATGACATGAAGGTGGGCGGTGCGTCGGTGTCCGAGCTCGCCGTCCGCTATAATATCAGCGAGGCGAATATAAAAGTCATTGTTCACCGGGGCTTGAAAAAACTCTCCGAACAAATGCGCAAGGAGTACGCTGCATGAACCGCGATACACAAGATCTGATCAAAATTCTGGCACAGGCACAGCAACCGGAAAAACCTGTCGCCTTTCATTGGGCCATCGCAGGCTTGTCTATCATAAGCCTGTCCGTCACCTACATGCTCCTGGGCCAGTTACGTCCCGGTCTGCTCGAAGGTTCCGTTCCAACCGGATTCTTTATCAAAACAACCTTGCTGCTGGGGTTTGCCTTTATCGGGATGATCTTGATCAGGGAATCCGCAAAACCGCTGCCGGCGAAAACGCGCTCCCCGGCCTTGTGGATTTTTCCGGTGACGCTTGCCGCCCTGATGTTTTTGGAATGGGCGCGGGCTGGCTCCGTTCAAGATATCATCAATCTTTTTTACCTGCCGAATTTCCGCGCCTGTTTGTTCTTTATTTCTGTCTATGGCATCATCGGGACGCTCTTCCTCACCATACTCATGCGCCAATATGCACCCGCCGATGAAAACCGGGCGGGTATGTTGATCGGATACGCGGCGGCGACCTCCTGCGCGCTCGGCTATTCTTTTCATTGCCCGATTGACTCACCCACTTTTATCGCCACGGCATACGGGCTCCCCGCCCTTGCCCTGACCTTGGTCGCACGTTTCATGGTACCAAAATTTATCCGTTGGTGATTGTAACCGGCAAGGTTGTTCCCCCGTAAACGGGTGAGAACAATCATGAGGAGATAACACATGTTCAACCTTGCCAATGCCATGCTCTCGCTTGCCGAAGGGTTCGGCCTTGCCTTTTCCCCCTGTATCCTGCCGATCCTGCCATTCATTCTCGCCTCCAGCACCACGCAGGATAAAACACGCCCCTTCCTGATCATCGGCGGATTCATCGCAACTTTTACCGTCTTCTCGCTGGTTTCGCGCCAACTGCTGGCGTTCTTCGATGTCCCGCAAGACAAAGTCCAGATGGGGGCCTATGCCCTTCTCCTCGTCTTCGGCATCATCATGATCGTCCCGTGGTTCGAAGAAAAATTTGCCGCTGCCACGGGCGGCATCGCGGGCAAAGCGAATGATCTGAGCAACACATCCTTTGCCTCCACAAAGCTCGGCGGTCTGATGATCGGCGCGCTCATCGGTCTGGTCTGGACTCCCTGCGCCGGCCCTATCCTGGCCTCTGCCTTGTTACAGGTGATTCAATCCGCCACCACGCTCGATGCCGCCATCACCATCTTTGCTTTTAGCATCGGCGCAGGAATCCCCATGCTGGCCATCGCGCTCTTTGGCCAATATTTAACGGGATATGTCCGGTTTCTTTCAAAACACAGTGTTTTCTTGCGCCGCGTGATGGGCGTTATCATGGTGGCCTTCGCCCTGCTGGCCTTGTCCGGTGTCAGCATCGCGGAATGGGCCGTCGCACAAACCTCCGACATGCGCACAACCGAACAAAATGTCGCAGGCCTTCAACATGGTCTGGATGCGCCCTATAAAGCCCCGCAAATTGCCGGCATCAAACAATGGTTCAACACCAAACCGCTGGCACTGGACGATCTTAAAGGAAAAGTCGTGTTGGTTGATTTCTGGACTTATTCCTGCATCAACTGCATCCGCACGCTACCCTATATCAAGGACTGGTATGCCAAATATAAAGACAACGGCCTTGTCGTGATCGGCGTCCACGCACCGGAATTCGATTTTGAAGGAAAACCCGAAAATGTCCAAAAGGCGATTGCAAAATTCGGAATCACATACCCGGTCGCCATGGACAATGATTTTGCCACGTGGAAAAACTATCAAAATCGTTACTGGCCCGCCCATTACCTGATCGATAAAAACGGCATGGTTGTTTACACCCATTTCGGTGAAGGAAACTATGACATCACCGAAAACAACATCCGCTATCTTCTCGGCCTGCAAAAAGACGGCAACGCCGATGCCGGACAGGACATGAGCGCGGATAACCAGACACCAGAAACATATCTTGGCACCGCCCGCGCTGTGAACGAAGATGACATGGGCGGCTCATCCATCCCGCTCCACTACTGGAAAACGACCGGTGACTGGAAACGGGAATCTCAATATCTGGAATCGACCAGGGCCGGCGAAGAACTCACGCTCCACTTCGCTGCAAAAAAGGTCTTTCTGGTCATGGAAAATGCGGACGGCAACGAAACACGCGCGCAGATCCTGTTGAACGGTAAAACCGCCCCCGATACGGATGATGTGAAGGATGGGATGCTGGCCGTTTCCGCCTCGCAACTCTACACCCTCGCCGATCAACCGGCCTTTGCGAACGGCACGGTCACCATCCGCGCCACAGCACCGGGCCTTCGGCTTTTTGCCTTTACCTTCGAAGGATAGATTTTACGCGGCCTGTTCACCTTTGGCGTGCGCGGCATCGGAAATCATAAACTCCACACTCTCGCGGCCCTGCCAGTTGTTGATCTTGAACTGCCCCGCCAGATGGAACAGGTTTTGCGCGTGGTTGAGCAGAGCATCGCCCAGCTTGGTTCCTACACCGTAAAAAAACATCGCCTTCATCCGCGGGCCGCCTTCCCAATCCGACATTTGCACACGAATATGTTTTTCTTTCAAAACATCTACCGTTTGCACACGGATATTGGCGAGCGCAAAAACGGGTTCCGTATTTTGCGGGCCGAACGGGCCGACACTTTCATTGACCAACCGGACAAACGGTGCTTGCGCGCCGCGGATGGTGGCAATGGAATCGATCACCGTTTCCTGTGTCGTGTCCTGATGTTCCATCTGCCCTTCGATATGGCGATGTAAAAATTCCCGGAATTCGGGTAAACGGTCGGGCATCACGGTAAATCCGCCCGCCATGGCGTGCCCGCCGCCCTTGACCAAAATCCCTTCGTTGCGTGCGGCGATAAACGCATCCGCAATGTTGACACCGGGAATGGAACGCCCTGATCCGCGTCCTTCCAGAACGCCATCCGCATTTTCGGCGTATGTGACGACGATGGATGGCTTTCCGAACCGTTCCTTCAAACGCCCCGCGACCAATCCGCTCAATCCCGGGTGCCATTCGGCATCGGATACCATGATCACGGGGCCGTCATTGCCGCCCTGCCCCTCCACGCGGTCCACGGCATCCTTCATCATTTGGGATTGAATTTTTTTGCGTTGTTCGTTGCAATCGTCCAGAACAAACGCAATCGAGCGCGCCGTATCAAGATCATCGGTGGAAAGCAATTTGATACCGAGATCGGATTTATGAACACGGCTTCCGGCGTTGATACGGGGGCCAATGGTAAAGCCAGCATCCATCGGCGTCGGCGCGGTTTCAAGGTTCGCCACTTCGCACAATGCGCGAATGCCCATATTGTTCTTTTGCGCCATCTGGATAAACCCTTCGCGCACAAACAAACGGTTCGGCCCCGTCATCGGCACCATATCGCACACGGTGCCGAGCGCGACAAGGTCCATCCAGCTTTTCAGGGGGGCTTCGGAAATATTATTCTTTTCAAAAAACCCTTCACGGCGCAAAACATTGTTGACCGCCACACACGACAAAAAACAAACCCCGCACGCCGCGAGCATATCAAGCCCCGAAGTATCGTCTTTACGCTTCGGGTTGATCACATGGTTGGCTTCGGGCAATTTTTCTTCCGCCTCATGGTGGTCGAAAATAATGACATCCATGCCCAATGCGCGTGCGGCGGCCACGGGTTCAAACGCCGTCGTCCCGCAATCGGCCATCAAAACCGTTTGCGCGCCGTCATGTTTCAACGCCTGCATGGCGGTTAAATTGGGGCCGTATCCTTCGCTCAAACGGTCGGGAATATATATCGGCGTTTCAATCCCGCAGTGACGCAGGAAACGGATCAGAATGGCACCGGACGTCGATCCGTCCACATCGAAATCGGCGAGGATGCCGATCCGGTGCCTGTCGATAATCTTCCGCGCCATACTTTCCGCAAAATCCTTCATCCCCTTCATGGAAAACGGATCGGGGAAATGGTTTCGCAAAGTTGGGTTTAAAAACCCCTCCACATCGTCCGGCCCCACGCCGCGGACATGGAGCATCCGGGCGATGTAATCGGGCAGACCGTGGATCTGTGAAATCCGCGCCACCATATCCTGTTCGACGGCCGGAAACACCCACCGCGCGTCTTTTAATGAACGGCGGACATCCAAAAAGGCGATATTGGACTCAACCGCCATTTAATACTCCGTCTTCCGCGTAAAATTGTGGCTGGCTTCGATCCGGCGCACGGTGCCGGTTTTTGACCGCATGACAATCGAATGGGTCGTCGCGCCGCCGGCATAACGGCGAACGCCGCGGAGCATCGGCCCATCCGTCACGCCTGTCGCCGCAAACATCACATTGTCCGGTTTTGCCAAATCGTCGGTGCGGTAAATACGGGCCAGATCGCGAATCCCCACCTTGTCCGCCCGTGCCTTTTCATCGTCATTCCTGAACACCAAACGCCCCAACATTTTGCCACCCAGACATTGCAACGCGGCGGCGGCCAAAACGCCTTCGGGCGCACCGCCCGTCCCCATGTAAATATCAATGCCGGCTTCCACCTCGCATGTCGCAATCACCGCGCTGACATCTCCATCCTGAATCAAACTGATCCGCGCGCCGGCATGGCGTACATCTTCGATCAGCTTTTCATGGCGCGGACGATCAAGAATGCAGACCATCAAATCCTCCACCTTCGCGCCTTTTTCCCTGGCAATCACGGCCAACATGTCCTTGACCGGCGCATCGAGGTCGAGCTTGCCTTCGGAAATACCCGGACCCACCGCAATTTTTTGCATATACACATCGGGCGCATTCAAAAACCCGCCATGCTCGGCCATGGCAAGAACGGCGAGCGCATTCTGCCCGCCCTTTGCCGTGATCGTGGTTCCTTCGAGTGGGTCAAGCGCGATGTCGAGCACCGGCCCATCACCGTTCCCCACCGCTTCACCGATATAAAGCATCGGTGCTTCGTCCCGCTCACCTTCGCCGATGACCACGGAACCTTGCATGGAAAGACTGTTTAACGCCTCACGCATCGCATCCACGGCGGCTTTATCAGCCGCTTTTTCATCCCCGCGTCCGATGGTGCGTGATGACGCGAGCGCGGCGGCCTCGGTCACCCGCACCGCCTCTAACGACAGGTTGCGATCCATGGAAAAATCTTCGACCGAACGGATTTTGATATCCGTATGTTTTTCTGCGCTCATTACTCGCCCAACCCTGTGAATCAATAAGGACAGCGTAAAGCAAAGGGTGACTTCGGGGAATCAAAACCCCGCGAAAATCTTTGAGAAAATATGCTTAGAATCGTTGAATACGGAGGACTGTCGGCGGCGAAACCATGCTGGAAAGCCTCGAAATCTGGGCGATAGCGTTCCGTATGGCCGCACGGGAGCATTCATGCGTTGTTATGACAACAGAAACCGGCTGACCCGGATCGCGCCCCCGCTGGAGCATCGTTTCAATCGAAATCGAATAATCGCGCAGGATAGCCGATACGTCCGCAATCACGCCGGGCTGGTCATATACTTTCAAATGTAGATATTGCTCGCTGACAATCTCTTCTGGGCTGGCCCAAGACCCGCTGACCAGCTCTTTTGCCGGAACGCCAAAGGTCGGAAGATGCGATCCGCGCGCCAGATCCACGATGTCCGATAACACAGCACTGGCCGTCGGCCCTGCGCCTGCACCACGGCCTTCAAGCATCGCCCTGTCGATAAAATCACCTTCGACATACACGGCGTTAAACACGCCCTCAACATTGGCCAGTCCGGCATCAAGCGGCACCAGACATGGCTCAAGACTTTGTGCAATTTTTCCTTTTTGTCTGCGCGCGATGCCGAGCAATTTGATCCGGAACCCCAGCTCCTGCGCAAAATCGATATCCGCCGCGCCGATTTTACGAATGCCTGTAATGTCGATCGCGCCGAAATCGGGTTTCACCCCGAACGCCAGCGCGGTCAGAATGGTCAATTTGTGTGCGGCGTCAATCCCGTCCACATCGAATGTAGGATCGGCCTCCGCATATCCTTTTTCCTGCGCTTCCTTCAACACATCGGAAAAATCGCGCCCCGTGGTACGCATTTCGGTCAGAATATAATTGCAGGTGCCGTTCAAAATACCGTAAACCCCGCTTACGGCATTTCCGGCAAACCCTTCGCGTAAAGATTTGATGATCGGAATGGCCCCGGCCACGGCCGCTTCATAATTCAGGCTCACACCGTTTTCTTCGGCGAGCATCGCCAACGTGGAACCATGTTTGGCAAGCAACGCCTTGTTGGCACTCACCACATGCTTTTTGGCCTTTAAGGATTGTTGAACAAGGTTGCAGGCCGGTCCTTCATCGCCGCCGATCAATTCAACAACTACATCGACATCGCTGCGTGATGATAATGTGGCGGCATCGGCAACCCATGCGTAACCGGAAAGATCTACTCCCCGGTCTTTTTTTGCGTCCCGCCCGCTCACCGCGACAATCTGGACAGGTCGTCCGGCGCGTTTGGCAATCACATCGCCATGGGTTTGCAACACGCGCACAACCCCGGCACCGACCGTGCCGAGCCCTGCGATCGCAATCTTCAAAGGTTTTGTCATGAAATTATAGCCCGGCGGCGGTCACAATATCGACACGGCGTTCGGCGGCTTCGTTCCCGCCCATCGGCTTCGTATCGCCCCATCCAACCGTCTTGATTTTGTCGGCGGGCACACCTTTTTGAATCAGGTTCTGGGAAACGGCCTGCGCACGGTTCATGGATTCTTTCAAATTCAGGATTTTTGCCTTCACGGGATCGTCCGTCTGCGTGGGCTTGCTGGCATATCCTTCCACGCTCACACGATCCACCGGCGCAAATTTTGCGGTTTCTGCCACCTCGTTCAAGGCACGGTTGTTTTCGCCATCAATTCGCGCGGAACCATAGGAAAAATAAACGCTGGAACGGTTTGGGTTGACCACGGGCGTCAATTTCCCGCCGACAACTTTCATCGGTTCGTCATACAGTCCGCCCGGCAACGGGCTCATCTCGATGTCGCTATTTCCCACGGGCAAGACGGAATTGGGCCATCCTTGCGTCGGGGCTGCGGTAAACTGCCCCGGATACGATCCGGAATCATCCAACGGATACACCGTCACGCGCGGATCGGTCGCCATGGGAATGCCCTGATAATACGGCTGCACTGGCGGCACGGATGCGTCCGCGGTTGTGTTGTTATCCAGATCGTAAACCTCCACAGAACCGCCGGACAATTTGCTTGTCATGATCTTCAAATCGCGATCCTGTGGCACGGGAAAATTTGGCACATCCCGCACACCCGGCGCATCGTCCAGCCGGGACAGTTTTTGCGGAAGGTTATCGACGGCCTCTTTCGAAGCCTGCGTATCGGCTTTGCTGGAAACGGTCGGGGATCGTTCGTTCCAACGGCCGTCCAGACTTTCACATCCGGATAAAACGGGGGTGATCAGGCACAGACCGAACAGGATCGCCAAGGGGGAAGCATGGAATTTCACGGGGTACATCCTCTGGAAAAAACGAAGGTATCTTACTCAACCGGCCCCATCCTGTCGGAATTTGCCGTTTGATGCAAGAAGTCCGCCCAAGATCGTCCCCAAGTTTATTGAAATGATTGATTTTTCCTCCTTTTTGGGGCACTCTGCGGGCCAGTTTCTGAACCCGTTTCCCTAAAACCTTAAAGACCCGAACGCCATGGCCGCCCCGATGCCCCGGAAAAAAGACGATTCCGACCAGTTCGTTAAAGAATCGAAACAGGCGATCGACCCCGTCGTCCTGACCCGCGCGCTCGGCGATGCCATGGAACGGGCCCTTCCGATGATTCAGGATTTTATGGAACGCCGTGGGCCGGATTTAACCACCTCTGCGCTCGACCCGCTGCTGGATTTACAGGAACGGTTTTCCGCCTTTATGGCCGTGTTGATGTCAAACCCGCGCCGCCTCCTTGAACTGCAATTCGAATACTGGCAGCAATGGGCGAACCTCTGGCAAAACACATTGACGAAAATGAGTGGCGAACGCGCGGATGATCTATACAAACCCGCGCCCGGTGACCGACGCTTCCGCTCCGATGACTGGAACGACAACGTCCTGTTCGATTTCATCAAACAATCCTACCTGATGACATCCGGATGGATGCACAAGGTCGTGCGCTCCACCGAAGGGCTTGATCCCGATATGCTGGAACAGATTGATTTTTATACACGGCAATTTTCGGATGCGATGGCCCCCACCAATTTCGTGCTGACCAATCCCGATGTGTTGCGCGAAACCATCCGCACGGGCGGCGAAAACCTCGTCAAGGGCCTCGAAAACCTGCTCGAAGACATGGAACGCGGGCACGGGGAATTAAAAATCAGCACAACAAATTACGATGCCTTCAAACCCGGCAAAAACCTCGCCGTGACCAAAGGGTCGGTTGTGTACCGCAATGATCTGATGGAATTGATCCAGTACGCACCCACGACGGAAAAGGTTTTTGAAAAACCGGTTCTGATCGTCCCGCCATGGATCAACAAATATTATATCCTCGATATGCGCCCCGAAAACTCGCTCGTCAAATGGTTGGTGGATCAGGGACACACGGTTTTCATGATCTCGTGGGTCAATCCCGGCGCGGCACAGGCCGACATGGGCTTTGGCGACTACATGAAATCCGGCGTCATCGACGCGCTGGAACAAACCAAAAAAATCACGGGCGTTACCGGCACAAATGTGATTGGTTATTGCATCGGCGGCACGCTGCTCTCCATCACACTGTCATGGCTGACGGCAAAGGAAAAAGAGGATTTAATCGCCTCCGCCACCTTCCTGACCACGCTGATCGATTTTAAAAATGCCGGTGAACTGAAACTCTTCACCGACCGCCGGCAAATCGAAACCATGGAACGCGAAATGATGGGAAAAGGCGTTCTGACCGGCAACCATCTTCAAAAAACCTTCGCCATCCTGCGGGCGAATGACATGATCTGGTCCTTCGTCATCAACAACTATCTTCTGGGCCGTGAACCGTTCCCCTTTGACCTTTTGTACTGGAACGAAGATTCCACCAACATGCCCTGCGCGATGCATAGCTTTTACCTGCGCAACATGTATCTGGACAACAAACTCATCGAACCCGAAGGGCTGGAAATCGACGGCGTTAAAATCGACATCCGCACCTCGAAAATTCCGGCCTATTTCCTCTCCACGCGTGAAGATCATATCGCGCCGTGGAAGGCCACCTATGCGGGTTATTCTGCCTATGAAGGCCCGAAAAAATTCACCCTCTCATCCTCCGGCCACGTCGCGGGCGTCGTTAATCCTCCGTCGGGTGGCAAGTACGGATTCTGGAGCAGTAACGAAGACACACCCTCCCCCGAAAAATGGTTCGAACACGCCACACAAACGGGCGGAAGCTGGTGGGCCGACTGGCAAAAATGGGTAACATCACTGGGCGGAAAACAGGTTAACGCCCGCACACCCGTTAACGAACTCACCCCTGCCCCGGGCACCTATGTGCTGAAGAAGGCGGAATAATTTCTTGGCAAAAATGCTATAAGCTGCTTATCCTTAAGTCTTATAAAAAGGTTTAAAGATATGTCTCTGCGTCTCGTTACGGGCTATACACCCGATCAATATCCCTACAGAATCTCCATCGATCCCTTTGCCGAAAAGCCGTTCCCGGGCAACTACGTTCAACCAGACAGCTTTGATCAAGCCCCCTTTATTTTGAGCAGAGAAAAAATTCAGCGTGCCATCGCACTTGCGGGGATTGAAGATTACTTTATCACGAGGGATGAGGGAAAATTACGCGTACATTTAAGAACCAATGAAGACTTTTCGGACTTCATGATCGCCTACGCCCCCAAACAACGGCTGAAACAAAACATGTTCATGCCGCACCCTATCCCGAAAGACATCATATACGGAGAATGCCTCCGCTTGAAACACGCATGGGAAGACGCCGGAATGAAAGGACGCTTTAAAATCATCCCCCAAACACTTAGGAACGGCTTTTCTGTTGAAACGTCGGACAACCAGGATTTCTTTAGGGTAAGACGACTTCTGACCCAGGAATATAACGGCTAAATGCCTATATACTCTTTACTCAAACGCACATAGTTCTCTGCGCTAACGGGAAAGAAATCCAGATCCGCCTGTGTAAGGTCACGCATCTTGCGCGCGGGATTACCGGCCCACAATTCGCCCTTCGGCACGCGTTTTTTTGGCGTCACCACCGCGCCCGCCGCGACCATCGCCCCGCTTTCAACCACGGCTTCATCGAGAACAATCGCCCCCATCCCGATGAAGGCATTGTCTTCGATGGTGCAGGCATGGAGTAACGCCATATGTCCTACCGTCACACCATCGCCAACATAACAACCGGACACATTGCGCGTGACGTGCAAAACGCACCCATCCTGAATGTTCGTACGCTTGCCGATGCGGATTTCATGCACATCGCCGCGCATATTCACACCAAACCAGATATTGGAATCTTCCCCGATCTCCACATCGCCCGCAATGCAGGCATTGGGGGCAATAAAGACACTATCGTGGATTTTTGGCAAAATGCCTTTATAGGGGAGGATCAATCCGGTCACGACCGCTCCTTACCGTGCGTTGGCAATGCGTAAAACGGTCTCACCGCCCGCTGCCTTCGGATGCCTGAACCCGTTATACGGAACGGGATAGAGTCGATACACATCCGCAATATCATCCAGAACGTCTTGCGACAACGTGATGTCAAAAGCGGCAATATCCGTTTTCAACTGCTCCATCGTGGTCGCGCCGATGATGGTGGATGTTGTAAAATTCTGGACATCACAGAACTTCAGCGCCATCTGGCAAACGTCCAGCCCGTGACGCTTGGCCACATCCATATACGCCTGTACCGCTTCATTCGCGATGGCGGTATCGCGGTGCGGTGCGCGGGGGTCAACGGCCCAGCGTGATTTTGCAGGACGCGCACCGTTGAGGTATTTACCGCTAATCTGCCCACCCGCGAGCGGCGACCACGGCAGATACGCAACCTCTTCACGGACGCAAACTTCTGCCAGATGCGGGTCGTCATACCGGTTCATCAGGTTGAATTCGTTCTGGATGGACACCATCCGCGGCAAACCATGTTTTTCGGCAAGCTGAATATATTTCATGATTCCCCACGCGGAATCATCGGACAAACCCGGATAACGGATTTTTCCGGCTTTTTGAATGTCGGAAAGCGTTTCCAAAACCTCCAGAAGATTTTCTTCTTCGGCCTGTGTCGTCGTTTTTGTGAAATCGATCGTGCCGGCATTGTTGCGCCCGAAATGTGGAAAGTCGCGGTTGGGCCAATGCAACTGGTACACATCAATATAATCGGTTTGCAGACGTTTTAATGAATCATCGATAGCAGCAAGAAGATTTTTTCGATCAATCCGGTTCTGTCCATTCCGGATATACGCGGCGCCGGGCCCCGCGATTTTTGATGCCAGAATGATGTCATCGCGCTTGCCCCGCTTTTTAAACCAAGTACCAATAATCTCTTCTGTTTTACCATACGTTTCGGCGGATGGGGGAACAGCATACATTTCGGCGGTATCGAAAAAATTGATGCCTTGTGTGATGGCATAATCCATCTGTTCATGGCCTTCGGCCTCACTGTTCTGGTTGCCCCACGTCATGGTGCCCAGACAAACACGGCTGACCGTCAACCCGCTGGAGCCCAGTTTTGAATATTGCATATGGATGATCCCCTTTGATGAAAAAAAGCTACACCGCAGAATCTAGTGATTTCTGCGGTGTTTTCAAGGGTGTGATCGTCAAATTATGCGCGGCGCAAGGCGTAGCGTTCCCGAAGCATACCCCGCGTCGGAATCGGGTCCAACCTGCGCATAAGAGGCACCAGCCATTCATCCACTTCATCAAGGTCAACATCCACGCCCTTTTGGGCGATCTGGGCAACAGTGAGGCGGACACTGGCTGCGGCAAACCTGAGAATGGCTTCTCGCGCCATGTTCCGATCTTCTGTTGCGAGCGAATTACTTGGAGGCGCATCCTCTCCATCTTTGAGTGCTGGAAAAATTTCCTTGATTTTAGCAAGGGCCGCCGCACCAATCGGCTCGTCCGGAGAATAAACTCCCATCGCATCTTGCTCTAGCTTGTATAGAGATGCTTCAAACCCGTCTTTGGCTGTCATGCCGTCCGGAAAACTCAAGCTGTTGGATAGAGCACTCAACACACTCCTGAATCCATACGCCGCGCTTGAAAAAGCTACATCTGCACGGACTGTATTCAAAATCGTTCTTGACGATGTTGCACCGATCTGCCGGCGGAAATCCTCGATTTCCAACCTTAAAGCACTTTCACTTAAAGCCGTGCCGTTCATATATGTACCTCCTCTATTAAACCGCGCGCTACTTATCGCAATGAAATAAGGATTTTTTGAGACGAAAATGCACGGATTTGGGGGTAATCGTTCTTATGGTCAAAAAAACAGGCCCGCATGGGGCCTGTTTGAAAGATTGGTATGTGGAAACCGATTAACGCTTTGCCCATTGCTTGGAGCGGCGGGCTTTGTGCAGGCCCACTTTTTTCCGTTCGACCTGACGGGAATCGCGGGTCAGGAAGCCAGCCTTTTTCAACGCCGTGTGCAATGCCGGTTCAAAATTGTCCAGCGCACGGGAAATACCATGACGGATCGCACCGGCCTGACCGGACTGACCGCCACCCGTAACGGTGCATTCAACATCGAATTCACCCACGCGGTTGGCAACGAGGAACGGCTGGTTCATCACCAAAAGGTGCGTCTGGCGACCGAAATATTGCTCCTGCGGCTTGCCGTTCACGATGATGCGGCCCTTACCGGGTTTCAACCATACGCGTGCGACAGATTCTTTCCGGCGGCCCGTACCATAGGCGCGGCCTTGCGCGTCTACTTTCTTTTCACGGGCTTTCGTTTCGTTCTGTGCGGCGGTGCCGAGATCGGCCAGATCTTTTACTGTTTCTGTTTTCGCCATGATTAGTCTCTCTTGTTCTTGGGGTTCATACCGGCAACATCGACCGCTTTGGGCGATTGTGCTTCATGCGGATGCTCTTTGCCTGCATAAACGCGCAGGTTTTTCATCTGCTTGCGGCCCAGCGGACCTTCGGGGATCATGCGCTCGACGGCTTTTTCAACAACGCGTTCCGGATGTTCACCGGCCAGTAGTTCGCCCTTGGAACGGCCTTTGATACCGCCCGGGTAACCCGTGTGCCAGTAAAACATGTCGTCGCGGGCTTTGTTGCCGGTCAGACGGACTTTTTCGGCATTGATGACGATGACGTTATCGCCGTCATCCATGTTGGGCGTATAGCTCGGCTTGTGTTTGCCGCGCAGACGCAAGGCGATGATCGAAGCCAGACGGCCCAGCACGACGCCTTCGGCATCGATGATGACCCAGTCTTTTTGAACATCGGCCGCTTTTGCGGAGTATGTCATGATGGATACTTTCCTTTTGGTGTTAAATATTGCGGCTATATGCACGGTTTTTACTCAAACAGTCAAGTAAAAACAGGGGGTTAAGTGTGTGGTATTATAATACCGCTATCGCTGTCCAAACGGCCATAACCCATTGGAGCACAAAGATTTCCCGCCCGATCCCGTTTAAACCGCGCTTTGCCCGTGGCCGCCAATTTTCGAAATCAGCACCTTGTCGATCCGGTGGCCGTCCATATCGACGATCTCGAACCGGTGGCCGAACGCATCATAAGCAACGCCCACCTTGGGCGATTTGCGCAGGCCTTCGAGTATGAACCCGGCAATGGTGTCAAAATCCTCATCGGCACTGATTTCATGAAGACCGATGGACAAATGGATTTCCTCGATCGGCGTGCGCCCGTCCACCAACCATGACCCGTCCGCCCTTTGGACAATCTTCAACGCATCGTCCTGATCATAATTGGATGGCAAAATGCCGACGATGGCCTCCAGAATGTCAGATGCGCTGACAATCCCCTGCGTGCTGCCATATTCATCAACGATCACGATCAGGTTGATATGATGCCGCTTGAAACTTTCCAGGGCTTGCAGGCACGATGCGCCTTCGGGAAGCACCATCACATCCTTCATGTGGGCCGCGATGTTAAGCGTCTCCCCGCGCAAGGCATCGTCCAGAAGACTCTTCGCCTGCACCACCCCCCTTAATTCATCGGGGCTTCCGTCCACCACGGGGTAACGGGAATGTCCGCTCTCATGCACCTTTTTACGAATGTCATCGATGGAATCGTTCAGGTCTATAAAAACCACTTCCGTCCGGTGGGTCATGATCGATTTCACATCGCGGTCGTCCAGGCGGATAACGCGCTGTAACATTTCATGCTCTGTTTTTTCAATGACACCGCTTTCGGCCCCTTCGGTCAGAATGGCTTTGAACTCTTCTTCGGAAACGGATTCTTTTCCGTCATTGAAAATACCCAGCAGCTTCATCACCGCATTGGCGGAAAACTCCAGCGCGACAACCAAAGGATTGAACAACCATGTCAGAACGATCATCGGACGGGCGACGATCAACGCGATCCTTTCGGGACGCTGTAATGCAAAATTCTTTGGCACCAACTCGCCGATCACAACCGTAAAATACGTGATCGTCATGATAACGGTCAGGAACGAAACAATTTCGCCATAGGGATGGATCCACGGAATTTCATCCAGCTTCGGTGCCAGCTTCGCCGAAATCCGGCTTTCGCCATACGCCCCCGCGATGATGCTGACGATCGTGATCCCCACCTGGAATGTCGAAAGATACCGTCCCGGATGTTCCACCAGATAAAGGGCGGCTTCGGCATTTTTGTTGCCCATCTTGATCATGTGCTTGAGAAGCGGGCGGCTAGTCGAAACCACGGCTATTTCGGCAAGGGAAAAGAACACATTGGCCAGCATCAAAATGCCGAGGATGATCAGTTCGTTGTAAATCATGAACGAAGTGTAGAAAAGATTACCGTCCCACGCCAGAGGCTGGTTATACTACCTTGCAAAAACTTTCAGATCATCCCCTGATCCGCCGAAAGATTATGGCAAAGTATTCCAGGTAAGCCTTCCCCTCTCCTCACAGGATGCCTTATGACCCCGCACAATCAGGACGTTCCCTTTTTCGATGCGCTACGCGGCTGGGCCGCCGTGGCCGTGTTTGCCCATCACGCCGCCATTCTGGGTGGTGGCCCCGGTTTTCTGCGCGGCGATCTTGGGCAGGAATCGGTGAACGCCTTTATGATGGCGTCCGGCTTTCTTATTTATTATCAGGCCTGCGTCAGCAAGACCTATGAAGGCCTTCGTACCCGCGCGGGCATTACCTCGTTTTACATTCGCCGCTTTTTCCGGATTGCCACGCTCTATTATGCAGCACTGGCCGTGGCTCTTTTGATGGCTCCCTATCTGGGTGAAGGCCGCGAACAAATCGCACAGATTATTCCTTCGTCCGCCACATCCATGGACCGGTATTACATCCACGACATCCCTCTCAACGCCCTTTTACATGCGACCTTCTTGTTCGGCTTTTTGCCCGGCCATGCCTTTTCAACACCGCTGCCGGACTGGAGCCTCGGGCTGGAAATGCAATTCTATGCCATTTTCCCCCTCCTGTTTTTTTTGTTCCGAAATGCTTTTATCAGAAGCCTGTGCGTGATCGCCGGGATCATGTTCTGCATCGAAGCCGGCCTGTATGCCGCGGGAATAGTTTTTCCGATGCCAAGCCTTCTGTTTCTCAAATTTCAAAATTTTGCGGCTGGCATAGCCATTGCCCACCTCTATCTGAACAAGGATATGGTGATGTCCAGAAAGCTACTCGTTATGGCGGTGGGCATCATTGTGCTCGTCAACGGCAACATGTCGGCGCCTATGCCACTTCTTTTCCTGTGTGCCTGCTGGCTCCTGATCTTTCATGACCGGATAACCATGCCGCTGCGCGCGCTTGCAAACAGGATTCTGGATTGGAAAATTCACCGCTTCCTCGCCGATATGTCCTATGCGGTCTATCTCATCCACCTGCTTTTGATGATCCCCTATTTCGCGCATGTGGCCCAACCGAAACCTTCAATACCGGAATGGGCCTTACAAACGGGAACGCTTTTCGCGGCCGTCATCCTGCTGGCGATGCTCGCGCATTACGCGATTGAAAAACCGGGCATTCATCTAGGCAAAATGCTTGTGGACCGGTGGGGAAAAGGCCGTCCGGTCGCCCCGCAGGGGTGAAGGCTCCCTTTCCCCTCCCGAAAAATGGTTAAGGCTGTTGAAAAAACTTGCCGTCAGGCCGCTATATCGGTTAAACGGTTATGGCAAAAAAAACGAATAATAGAAAATAGAAGGTGTGTAAATGTACGATGATCTTCCTACCGCGCAAAGGGTGAAGCTGCGGCTTTCCGAATACCTTGCCCTTGCGGCACAGGGTCTTCCCAATACAAACGAAACGATTGAAGCGCAAAAATATGCGCGTAAAAATTTCCTCGGGCTTGATGGTAACAATCCAAATAGTCAACCCTCCGGCGACACAAGGAAGGCGGCGCTTACTGCCTATTCTGACTTCGTTACGGATGTTGTAAGGGCGACATGTGGCGCGGAATTTCATTATGCCGCGAACCACGAAACAACTTTGGGACAGATCAAACTATCTCACCCGGGCATTTATCACACCACCCGCAAGGTCGGGGTCAATATCGGTGCCATCCCGGCTTGTTCGCCCAGCGGCAAATAGAAAATAAAAAAAGGCCGCCCAAAAGGCGGCTTTTTTAATGGTCGGGGTGACAAGATTTGAACTTGCGACCCCTTGCACCCCATGCAAGTGCGCTACCAGGCTGCGCTACGGCCCGACTTTTGTAAATCAAGCTTCCAGTTAGTTTCAAAGCTAATTAAAAGTCAAGCAAAACAGTCACAAAGTTCACATCTTATGTTCTAATATTTTATAAAATCCTCCTTATATATTCATTTAGGTTGAATTAGGTATTTTAAAGAAGCCAGAAAAAGCATGAAAAAGTGGATTGGATGTATTATATAGTAAATTAAGTTGAAGTTTAAAAATTACAAAAACCATCCAAAGCATTATAAAGTTTATAGAAACGGTTCATGCGAGTCTTAATACATCCATTTCATTCTCAAACCTCAACTTAATTGTGAATAACAATAATATAAAATTATACCTAATTCAAACCAAAGTTC
>CAYRDI010000022.1:0-31968 GCA_964423095.1 uncultured Micavibrio sp. | reverse complement strand
TTCCTCGGTAGCTCAGCGGTAGAGCAGTTGACTGTTAATCAATTGGTCGCAGGTTCGATCCCTGCCCGGGGAGCCATTCTCCCGTTTCCCCATTCTCCAGATTTCGGTTTTACAACCCCTGCATTCAGGGCAAAATGGATTACTTTTCCGTCATAAGGAGCGCGCCCATGGATAAACTTTCGGACAATGGCCTTCTTCACGCCGAAGATTTTTATTATCTGCTCGGCACCGAAAAAAAGATCCGCATTCTGGATGCCACCTATGCTTTGCCGGGCAGCGGCAAAAACCCTTTTCAGGCTTATCTTTCACGGCATATAGAAAACGCACAATTCTTTGACATCGATGTGGTGGCGGATCAGGAAACCACCCTGCCACACATGTTGCCGTCTCCGGATTATTTTGCGGCCTGCGCCTCCGCGCTTGGAATCGCCAATGACGATCATGTGGTGATTTACGATCAAAGCGGGTGTTACATGGCGTCTGCCCGCGCATGGTGGATGTTCCGCACCTTTGGGCATGACCGTGTCTATGTGCTCGAAGGGGGGCTTTATTCATGGATCGCGCGCGGGTTTCGCACGATGGAAGGCGCACCCGAAGCACCGGAGCCGACACAATTTATAGCGCGCTATCGCCCTGAACTCGTTGTCACGCGAAACGATCTCATGGACAATCTTGAAACCGGACAAAGGCTGGTGCTTGATGCGCGCTCGGCGGAACGCTTCGCCGGCGATGCGCCGGAACCGCGCGCGGGCCTGCGTTCGGGGCACATTCCTGGCGCGTACAACCTTCCTTTTGCGGATGTTCTGGATGGACGTTCCGCGCATTTCAAGGATGATGCGCAACTGGAGCAGATCTTTTCCGCGCTGGATGCCTCCCCGGATGCCGATGTTACCGTGAGTTGCGGCAGCGGCGTTACCGCCTGCACGCTTGCCCTTGCTCTCTTTAAGGCCCGGGGGCAGGAAGCGGCGGTCTATGACGGATCGTGGAGCGAATGGGGCGATGAACTGGCTGGCACACCTGTTGAGGTTTCCGCATAGCTGTTGCCTGTTTTAAGTATATCTCAGACATGTGTCAGTATTTAAAGTATAGAAAACTTTCCCATCTTTCTATAACTTTGCATTTTCTTAAGTTTTGGATTGAATAAAAAATATTTCATTTTTTATTACAGTATAAAGTAATCATTCCTACTTAAACGTAATCGTTTTTGACTTTTTAAGAAAATAAAGCAAATGATCATGACCTTTTTATAACTTGTTTATTGCTAAAACCTTCAAAGTATATATGAAGACTTGATTTTTTTGCTTTTTGACTTGCAAATTCTTGCGAGTCGTCGTATAAACTTAATTACACACCCTCTATTACCGCCGTTTGTCCGGGGAACTTCGGTTCTCCGGACCTTTTTTTGCGCATTTAAAAAGCCCCGTATGAAACGGGGCTTTTGTACACTTGATCAATAAGAGTGGCGATAGTGATTACCTTCTTATTTCTCATTCTTGGCGCAGCAGCAGCTTCCACCGCTACAGAATAGATACCGGCAGGCCAGTCCGGCCAGAACCGCACCCAAAATTGGGGCCGCCCAGAACAACCATAGCTGATCCATGGCCCAGGTGCCTTGAAACAGCGCCTGGCTCGTGCTTCGCGCCGGGTTCACGGATGTGTTGGTAATCGGAATGCTGATCAGGTGAATCAAGGTCAGACAAAGACCGATCGCAATCGGCGCAAACCCCGCCGGTGCTTTTTCATGGGTTGAGCCGATAATGACCACCAGAAAAAAGAAGGTCAGCACCGTCTCGGCAATAAACGCGGCTTTTTGTCCGTAACCATCCGGCGAATGTTCGCCGTAACCGTTGGCGGCAAAACCCGCGGCTACATCAAAACCGGTCTTGCCGGACGCGATCAGATAGATGATCCCTGCCCCGATCACGGCCCCGACAAGCTGTGCGACGATATAGGCGGGCGCGGTGCGGCAGCAAAATTTACCACCTGCGACCAGTCCAAGAGTCACCGCCGGATTAAAATGCCCGCCGGAAATATGTCCCAAGGCATAGGCACCGGTCAGGACGGTTAAACCAAAAGCCAATGCCACGCCGGCAAAACCGATCCCAAGGTCAGGATAGGCCGCCGCAAAAACGGCCGCACCACAGCCGCCCAGCACAAGCCAGGCTGTGCCGATCATTTCGGCCATCATTTTTTTTCCAAGCCCCATAACTTCCTCATTTCTGTAAATGTTTATATGAAAAACATGCAAAAGTAGTCTGCTGACAATCATTACATTCTCATCCCAAGGCGGCAACCGAAGAGGCTGTAAATCGTTGATGCAGTGCATGAAAAAAGAGTGGCGCGCCCGGCAGGAATCGAACCTGCAACCCCCTGCTTAGAAGGCAGGTGCTCTATCCAGTTGAGCTACGGGCGCTTATAGGGAAAACCCCCTACTTTGTAGCATTATCGCGCGGCGGACTGTAGCGGAAATTATCGGCATAATTGCGGGGGCGGACGATCCTGTCGTGCTCGGTGTCCAGCGTAAAGGCCCAGCCTTGTGCCTGTGCATAGGCAACCGCTTTTTCCTGGGTTGGGAAGCGCAGACGCACCTGGTTCAACGTATCACCGGACGCCGTCCAGCCCATCAGGGGCTCCGGCCCCCGCGGGGTTTCGTTCTCATACTCCAGAACCCACCCCTTTGTACGGGCCAGACCAGATTGCATGGTGTTTTTCGACGGGCGGTAAATGCGGACTTTCATGCCCCTGATTATAGGTGGAAAAACAACGCATTCCAGCAAAATTTATGCCCTAAAAGCCTTGCCCTCCGCTTTGGCCATGGTGTATGTGTTTCTTTCACATCTTATGTCGGGGTGTAGCGCAGTCTGGTAGCGCATCTGCTTTGGGAGCAGAGGGCCGGAGGTTCGAATCCTCTCACCCCGACCAACATGCCTTTTACCTGCCTTTAAAAATTCGAACCTCCTCTTTTTAAAAGCGCGCGGCAAAGCCGCACGGGGTTCGAATCCTCTCACCCCGACCATTCCTCTAAAAAACTATTTGGAAAAAGCATTTCCGAAAAACGGGTGGTGGGCCTTGTCGCCCGCCTTGATGCCCAGTTTTTTGGCGATGCCGCCGTTGAGTTCGAGCACCGCCATTACCGGCCCATCGGATGGTATGCTGGTCAAATCGTTGGGCACCGCACTGTCATGCACTTTATGGATCGTTCCATCTTTTTTGATGAAAACCATATCAAGCGGGATCAGTGTATTTTTCATCCAGAACGCGCGTTCGTCTTCTCCGCCAAACATGAACAGCATGCCGGCATTTTCATCCATGTGGGTGCGATCCATCAAACCATGTTCCTGTTGCGGCGGCGTGATGGCCAGTTCGATCTTGAAATCATGGCGCACGCCATCGGATGATATGATGCCAATCGTTTTTGTGGAGTCGCCCCCGCCTTCTCCAGCCGTCGCGCTGTTGCCGCCGCCATTGTCACAGGCAAAAAGAAAGAAGGCGAAAAAAGCGGCCAGAATGAATTTTCCCATGGGTTACTCCGCCAAAAGGCTCATGATTTTTTCGATGGCATTGTGCTGGTACAGATCGTTATGCCCTGCCCCGTCAATTATGATCATGGATTTCGGGTCTGGCGCGGCGTTGTATAAGGCCTCGCCGTAAGAAAGCGGTACCACCGTATCGTTCGTACCGTGGACAAAAATAATCGGCGATTCAACCTTGCCTATTTTGCGGATGTTTTCGTACCGGTCTTTTAACATTTTTTCCACGGGCATAAACGGATAGCGTCTCTTGGCGATGTCCGCGGCCGATGTGAACGGGGCGATTAAAACCAGCGTGTGGATTTTCGGGTTTTCAAACGCGATCTGCGTGGCCACGCCGGCCCCCAGGGATTCGCCGATCAAAATAATCTGGCCGGGTTTTACATCCTGTTTTACCAGCCAAGCCCAAAAGGCGCGCGCATCGTTGTATAACCCGTTTTCATCCGGCTTCCCGGTATTGCCCGAATAACCGCGATATTCCACCGCAAGAAACCCGTACCCCTGTTTGATAAACGGCATGGCGGTCAACGTGCTCATAGCCAAATTGCCGGCATTTCCGTGAAAGAACATGACCGTCGGTTTGTTGGTGGAAACTGCCGGCTTGTACCATCCGTACAATGTCACGCCGTCATCCGTTTTGACGTTGATTTCTTTTAACCCGATGATCCCCGCGCCTTTGACATCGGGCTTGAGATAGCTCGGCATATACATGATGTCGCGCTGTGCCAGAAAAAGACCAGTGACCAGACAAAAATATACCAATACCCCATAACCGAGTATTTTCAGGATGATGTTCATGCCGCCAGCCCCGCCCCGTGTATGCGTGCGTACACGCCGTTGATGTTTAAAAGATCCTGATGCATGCCGCGTTCGACAATCCGCCCGCTTTCCAGCACCAATATCTGGTCGGCGTTCTGGACGGTGCTCAAACGGTGGGCGATCACGAGCGTTGTGCGGCCCTTTTGTAATTCTGACAGCGTGCGTTGAATCGCACGTTCGGCTTCGTTGTCGAGCGCGGAGGTGGCCTCATCCAAAAGAAGGATCGGCGCGTTTCTTAAAATCGCCCGCGCGATCGCAATGCGTTGCCGCTGCCCGCCGGACAATTTCAATCCCTCTTCTCCCAGCCGTGTGTCGTATCCTTGGGGTAAACGGCGGATAAAATCATCGGCTTCCGCGCCGATGGCGGCCTTGATGATTTCGTCCTGATACGCCCCTTTGCGGCCATATCCGATATTGGCCCACACCGTATCATCGAAAATGGTGATGTCCTGCGATACCAGTGCGATATTTTGCCTCAGCGATGAAACGGACAGCGTGCGGATGTCGTTGTTGCCAATCAAAATGCGCCCCGCCGTCGGGTCAAAAAAACGGGGGATCAGGTTCATGATCGTCGTTTTCCCGCTACCCGACGGCCCCACCAATGCCGTAACGGTGCCGCCCGCCATATTGAACGACACGCCGTTCAGGGCGGGTTTTCCCTCGTCAACGCCGTAATCGAATTCCACCGCCTCGAATGTAATATCCGGCCGTTCGTACTGGGCCTCCTTGGGATTATCCACTTCGAAGATATCACGCTTGCTATCCATCATGTCGAAGACACGGTCGGCCGCACCCAACCCGCGCTGGAATGATCCATTGAGTTTTGCAAGCCGTTTCATCGGTTCATACGACATGGAAAAAGCGGTGATAAACGACAACAATTCCCCGGCGGTACTGGTGCCCGCTGCAACCTTGTATCCGCCGTAAATGATGATGGCGAAAACGACCAGACCAACCAACCCCTCATTGACGGGCGTGGACAGGTTGTCAACCTTGACTGATTTTATGGTCAGGTCGCGCACCTTTGATATGGCGACATCGGCGCGCGCGCGTTCGTGATCTTCCATACCATAGGCTTTGACCAGGCGAATGCCCTGAAAGATTTGTGAGAGCATATCGGACAAACGCGCCATGTCTTCTTGAATGCGGCCCGACATTTTACGGAGCCTGCGGCCGACCCAGACAACAAACAGCGCCGTAAACGGAAAGACAAGAAAAGTGATGCAGGATAAAAACCAGTCCTGATAAAACATGACCCCGACCAAAAAGACCAGCGTGATGAGGTTTTTTCCAAACCCCGTAATACCGTCCGTCACCGCGCCGCGCATCACGTTTACATCATTGATCACACGGGAAACGAGCTGCCCCGAAGGATTGTTGTGAAAAAATCCCAGATCAAGGTCTAGAAACCGGGAAAACATATCGTGCTGGATCTTGGCGACGATCGTTTGCCCCACATTGTTCATGATGATGGTGTGTTGGTATGTGGCAAATCCGCGCAGAATGAAAATCGCCAGAACGGCACTGCCCAAAAACCACACCCGTTCCAGATTACCGGCGGTCAGCACATCGTCGATGACGGGCTGGATAATCACGGCAAAACCGGCCGTGAGTCCCGCAGAGAGCAGCATGAAAAAGGTGGCAAGGGCCACTTTCGATGAATGCGGCGCAACATAATCCTTCAGGATGCGGCGCACCAGCGTCCATGACTGACCGCGTTCCTTTTTATTTACTGGTTTCTCAACCATTTCCTTCATAATTATGTGATAGACTCAACCCATCGAACTGGCAAGACATGGACACGATCTATACGCAGGAAAACGGCAGAAATTCAAGGCATTCAAATGGAATCGGCCTTGCACTCGGCGGGGGTATGGCCCGCGGCTTTTCCCATATTGGCGTTCTGAAAACGCTCGATAAATACGGAATCAAACCCACCATCGTGGCGGGCACGTCGATTGGCGCGGTCGTCGGGGCGTGTTACCTGACCGGAAAATTGCAGGAATTCGAAGATTGGGCCCGCTCGCTCAACCGGTTTAAAATTCTTTCCTACATCGATCTGCGGGTACGCAGCGCGGGGCTGATGGCGGGAAAAAAGCTGAACATCCTGCTCGATCAGAATTTCGGGGACTTGCGCCTCGAAGATTTGCCGCACCCTATGATCGCGATCGCCGCAGACCTCGCGACGGGGCATGAGGTCTGGCTGCGGTCCGGCCCGTTGACCGAATCCATTCGTGCCTCTTTTGCCCTGCCCGGCGTCTTTCCACCCGTGGAAATCCGGGGACGTAACCTTGTGGATGGCGCGCTGGTCAACCCCTGCCCTATATCGGTGTGTCAGGCCGAAGGGGCGCGTATGACCATTGCCGTCGATCTGCATGCCGACATGATCGGAAAATCCATCAAACCCGGCACCAATTTTCAAACCGTGGCGGGCTTCGATCTATTTGATGAAAAGGACGTCCCCGTCGACCAGCAAAAACCATTCTTTGAAAACCCGCTATCGAACCGCCTCTTTTCGCGTGAAAAAACATCGCCCAGTCTGTTCGGTGTGATGGTTTCCGCGCTTGGTATCATGCAGGATCGGTTGACTCGCTCCCGTCTTGCCGGCGATCCGCCGGACATTCATATCAAACCGCAAATCGGGCATATCGGCATGCTGGAATTCGAACGGGCGGACGAATTGATCCAACTGGGCGTAGAGGCCACGGAACGTGTTATGCCGGAAATCATGGCGGGTGTGAAACTGTTTATCCCGCCGCAGCAACGCCCCGGTTACAAACCGCCCGACGATATTCCGGATTGATCAGGACGCAGGCTGTTTGCGCTTTTTGTGCTTGCGGTCGGGTAATGCCTTGCCCCACCGCATTTCGGGGGCCAGATAGGTGGGCATGACGTTGTTGTAAACCGCCATCAAATTGCGCAAGGCGTTGTTCATTTCTTTGGGCGTTTTACAATGAGCAAAGTTTGCGGCGTGTAGGCCCGAACGGAACAAACAGGTATCAATGCCTGATGCGTGTGCGCCGATCACATCATGCGCCATGGTATCGCCCAGCATCACGGTCTGCGCCGGATAAATATCCTTCTTTTGCAAATACTGGATACAGTAATTGTAAATCAGCTTGTGCGGTTTGCCGATGTAATTGACGATACCGCCGGAATCTTCGTAACGGCGCGCCAGCAAGAGCGGCCCTGTCAAAAGTCCTTCCCCGATCATGGCGAGCGAGTCCGGATTCTGGCAGAATGCTTTCAATCGTTTTTGAATGGCTTTGCGGATGATGGGATCGTAATCCAGCAAGGTTTTGCGCGGGTAATCCATGCCGAGAATCAAAACAAAATCCGCCTGATCGATGTCATCGACGAATTCGATGCCGCTGTCCTTGAATGTGGCTTCCTGCCCCTTGCGGCCGAACACATAGCAACGCTTGCCCAGTTTTTCGAATGCGCCCTCTTTGCGGGCATGAAACCCTTCCCACAACACTTCGGCGGGGGTGACGATTTCGTTATACAGGCTGGGGCCGAGGCCCATCTTTTTCAGCTTGGCCTTATTCTCTTCGGCGCGTTCATCGGAATTGGACAGGATCAGGATGGTCTTTTTGCGTTCCTTCAATTCCTTCATACAATCGACGACGCCCGGAAACAGCTCTTCTCCGTCATGGAGCACGCCCCATTGATCGATGATAAAGCCCATATAGCTGTCGGAGATGTCGGAAATCCCCTCGCAGAATTTTGTCTTGGCCATAGTCCGGATGAAGTCCCTGAATCAGTAAAACGCCGTACGCCCGCTAGTATGGCCGTAAAGCGTTTTACAATCAACCTGTTATCTTATCCTTATGCCACCTTGCGGCCGGATGCGTCCTTGGTTTTCCGCGGCTCCCGTCCCGTGGCGGCGCACAGGATCTGGTACAGCTTGCCGACATCCGAAGAATAGAAGGTGGAGCCGAGCAGATCGCCATGGTCGTTGGCAAGGGCCTGATCGTACACTTCTTCGAACTGGCGGACGAAGCGGGCGACATAATTCCGGAATTCGGAATCGTTCGTATATTTGTCGCGCAGACGGTCCATGGGGAGCTTATCGCCCAGTTCTACAAGGCGGCGGGTAAAGGCCGCCACATCGCCCTTCTGGTAAGATTTCCAGGTTTTTTCCTGAATTTCGCCTTCCAGCATGCGGGTAACATCGACGGACAGCGAATGCATGGATTCGACCACGAATTTGGCCGAAGACAGGAACGCATCGCGTTTCGCCTTCCATTCCGTATCGCGGATCGCTTCGATCTGCTTCATCGCATCCTGCGCCGCCTTGAACAGGGCGTTCGACTGGCGCGCAAAGGTACTGGACGCTTCTTCGGAGGCTTTTAGGGCCTTTGTGGAAACGACGACCAGACGTTCGGATTCTTCGGCCAGACGATCGCGGGAATCCTCGATTTTTTCCGAAACGCCTTTCACGCCTTTGCCGACATCGTCGAGCTTGGAGGTGAGGACAGAGACCGCACGGGCGATGATATCGGCGGCCTTGCTACCGGCCTCGCCCACGGAATCTGCTTGTGCGGACAACTCGTTTCCGTATTCCTTCGATGTGGCGAGCGATAACCGCATCTGTTCGGAGACTTCCTTGGCGCGCAGGGCAAAGGAATCGCCTGCCTTCTTGATTTCCAGCAGGCTGGCTTCCGAAGATTTTAGCAATTCTTCGGCCTGTTTTTGAACGCTGGCGACAAGGTCATGCGTTTTCGTGACAGCATCTTCCCCGAGTGTTTTGAGACGAACGCCCCCTTCCATCACTTTTTCGCCCACGGAATCGAACTTCATCGACGCACCTTCGGCAGCGGTTTCGGCCGATTGTGCCTGACGGATAAATTCATCGCCCGCATCTTTCATCTGCGTTACGGCCTGCCCGACAGAGACGGACAATTCCATGAACTGGTCGTTGATCGCCTTTTGAACGGCCTCGACCTTCAACAAGGCCTGATCGGTGGTCAGGTGGATGTCCGAAGACTGGTTTTGCAACGTGGCTTCGATGTTCCGCATCTTTTCGGATGCGCTGGCAGCGGCGGATTCAATATCGTCCACACGGTCGCGCAGGTGATCCGAAGACGTTACAAGAATGGCCGAAGCCTGATCTGCGCCTTCTTTCAACTTGTTCAGGCGGTCATCGAAAATGGAACCGATTTCGGAAAGGCGCGTGACATTGCCCAGCGTGGTTTCATCCATATCCGCACGCAGCCTTTCCAGCCGGTCTTGCGCCGTGCTGGCCTGTTCGACGGCCTTGATATAAATGGGTTCGATCCCCGATGCCGTGCGTTGTAACGCTTCGCCCACCGTTTCGATGGCGGACGTGGCTTTCGCGCTTTCTTCGTCCAGCGTCGTGATGCGGGCG
The DNA here is from genome assembly GCA_964423095.1 of uncultured Micavibrio sp. Lineage (GTDB taxonomy): Bacteria > Pseudomonadota > Alphaproteobacteria > Micavibrionales > Micavibrionaceae > Micavibrio_A. The sequence continues at coordinate 22,248 of CAYRDI010000022.1, read as the reverse complement.
GTCAACTTGCCTTCCAGATCGGACAGGGTGGAAATCGCGCTTTGCGTGCTGCTGGCAATATCGCCGCTGGTTTTGGAGATGGACTCGTTCAGGCGGGAAATATCCCCCTGTGCCGCGTGGGACAATCCAGCCAGTCGTCCTGCCTGATCTTCCAGCGCGGCGCGCACGGATTCGATCTGGATGAGGCTTTCCGACACCTTCTTCGAAAGATCGTCTTTTTGTGTGCCCATGGTTTCGGTGATCGAGCGGGAATGTCCGGCGATCTGGCCCGCCAGCGTCGAAATATCCTGCGCCTGCGAGCGTAGCACATCGCGGATTTTTTCGGCGTTTTCGGTCGCCTTGTCGGATGCATCGGTCAAATCTTTCACACGCCGTGTCAGGGTTGTGGCAATGGCTTCGTGTTTGACGTCGGCATCGGCGACGGCGCGCGTTACGGCCTGTAAGGGGAAGGCCAACGCTTCACGCACGCTTTCAATCCGTTCGGTCAGTGTGGCCTGTGCGACATTGATCTTGTCCACCTGTTCTTCGACCAGACCGGACAGTTTCGATACCTGCGCATCGGCCATGGACGATGCGGATTCAATTTGCGTGCGGCTTTTTTCCAGCATGTCTACGATATTGCGGACATGTTCGATATTCCCTGCACCGGCTTCGTTCAACTGGTCGATGTTCGATTTCGTGGTGGCAATCAGGGATTCCGCCTGCTTCGATGCATCGTCCGTCGCGCGGGTCAAAGATTCTACTGCGCGGCGTACGGCTCCGCCGATACTTTCGGCCCCTGATAAAGCAACGGTCATCCCTTCGGACAATTTGTTCGCCGTTTGTGTGCCGATGTCATCGATGGCACCGATCTTGTCATCAATGCCTTCCATGATCGTACGCAATCCCTGCGCCCGCTCGTTCAAACGGCTTTCCATGCTTTCCGTTTTGGTGGCGATGTCTTCCACCGCACTTTGAATCACGGTCACGCCGCTGTTCAAACGATCGGCAATTTTTTCGGCTTCGCTGGCCAGCCCTTTGGCACCCTGATCCAGGGCCTCGCGGTTCTCCTGAATCGTGTTGCCGGCGGATGTCATGCTTTCCACCGTCCGTTTGGTCATTTCTTCAAGATCGCGGATTTGCCCTTGCAGCGTTTCGCCCAACCGTGCGGTTTCTTGCGAAACCTGCGCTGTGGCATTCGAAAGTTCTTTCTTGTGCGTATCGAAATCGCCGCTGAGCTTTTCCAGCTTTGTGGCGATTTCATCAATCGTTTGTTTTAATCCTTCGTATCCGTTCTCCAGATTGGCGGAAATGCCGGCGGTTTTTTCCTTGGCGGCATCGGCGGCTTCTAACAATTTGTCCGCGCCTTTGCTCAAGGTGCTTTCCATTTCGCCCGCACGTTCCATCATCGTCGCGGCGGCTTTGTTCCATGCGCCTGCACCTTCCTCGGCCTTGGTGCCAATTCCGGCGGTGCGGTTTTCTATCTCTTGCGTCAGGGTTAACAATTTGGCCGAACGCTCCGACAGGCTCTCGGCCAGACGGTCAATGTGGAATTCCGCCTTTTTGGAAATACCGGACATACCCTGAATTTCCGTGCGCAGCCCCATCCGTGCGCGGTGAATGGATTTCAAGACGGCCTTGGAGGCGGTGGACAGTTCGGCGGCCTGTGTCACGAGGTCTTCAATATCCTTATGAATGACCTGCGAACGCTCCTCGGACGGAAAAATCATCGCCTGAAGTTCGCCGCGTAACGCTTCGGAATAACGGTGAATATCCGACCCGCGCAGGATATAGGCCAGAATGACCCAAAGAAGGGCCACGGGGGCCAGCATCCCGGCGATAAAACCACCCAGCAAATGCGGTTGCTGGGACAAGAGTGTGCTCCAACCGACATCATTCGTCACATATGCCCCGCACAGGCCAATCCAGAGTGCCGTGACAAACAATCCTGCCGTGTGGAGGACGACATGCGTGCCGCTGCGGCGCATGGGTTTTTTGTTGGAGGGGGTGAGCATCAACACCGGCTCGCTTTCCATTTCATAGAGGTCGGCGGCGTTCACATCGTTCCGGCGCGGGGCGGCGAAGGTGGTCTCCCCCTCTTCCTGGCCCTTTTCATTCGATGGCGCGCTGATCCGTAAGGTTTTTAACGAAGATCCGGTACGGATGGAAATGGCAGCATCCTTTTTGTCCTTGTCGTTCGCGGAGATTTCCTCCTGAACTTTTTCCAGCTTCTCGCGGGCGTCCTCGACGGCTTTGACGGAAGACGAAAGAATAACGGACTTTTTCGCGGCGACGGGTTCGGACATACCGGATTTCCTTTGCAGGTGATAAAAATGGCGTTGATTGAGTATGTTATAAAGCCATGCTCACCTATCACCTGCAACGGGCGCGAATCACTTTTCCACAGGGGAAATAAGGATAGGAAAAATATTAATGGCAGAGTGGGCGGGATACGCCGTTGGCGGAGGCAGACTTGGCCCAGCCTTTCAAATCCGCTGTGCTCATACGGTCAACCTTGGGCAGACGGGGGGCATAGGTGGCACAGAAAATATCCGGGCGCATCTTGGCGGCGTCGGTGGAGACCTGGTTGGCAAAGGACGTCCGCATATTATGGAATGACACTTCGGGGTTCGAAGCCCCGGCCAGCGCGAAGTAATTGATCAATACATTTTCATATCCGCCGATCAGGTCGGCATTGCGGGCCGTAATCTCGCGGTATTGCTGGTAAAAATTCTTCCACCCTTTGGGTGTCATATGCTGGCAATTCAGGGCGATGACCATCAGTTCGCTATGGATTTTGATCCCCTCTTCCGCTTCGGCCTCTTCGGGCATGTAACAGCTGCGGCCCTTCAATCCCGGAACCCCGACATCCACCTTCATCTGGGCAACGGCCGGCGTGGCGGCGAAGGTTAGCAAACTTAAAGCGAGAACCAGTTTTTTCATCATCATATCCTGTTACACGGGTGTTAATAGCGGATCGCCGCGGAAATGGGCAAGGATATTCTGGACGACCAGTTCGCCCATCTTCGCCCGTGTTTCAACCGTGGCGGACCCCACATGCGGCAAAAGAACCACATTGTCCATTTTGAACAGAACGGGTGGTACATTCGGTTCGGCGGCGTAAACATCAAGGGCTGCCCCCGCGATTTTCTTTTCCTGCAAGGCGGTTATCAGGTCTTCTTCCTTCACTACACTCCCCCGCGCCACATTGATCAGGTAGGATTGCGGGCCGAGCGCCTCCAGAACGGGCGCATGAACCAGATGATGCGTTTTTGCACCGCCCGGACATGATAATATCAGGTAATCCGAAAGTTCGGCCAGTTTCTGAAGATCGGGCTCATAAGTATATGGCACATCGTCTTTTTTATGGGGGCCGTGATAGAGGATATTCAGCCCGAACGCCGCGCACCGTCTGGCAATCGCACGGCCGATACGGCCCATCCCGACGATCCCGGCGGTCTTGCCGGACAGGCTGGTGCCCAGCGGCATGGGGTTGTTCATCCGCCATTGGTCTAACCGGACGAACATATCCCCTTCGCAAATCCGTCTTGATACGGCGAGCAGTAAGGAGAGCGCGATGTCCGCCGTATCATCGGTTAATATATCCGGCGTGTTCGTGACCGCGATCCCCCGCTCCTTCGCGGCGGCAAGGTCGATATTATCGGTGCCGACGGCAAATTGCGCGATGATTTCAAGGTTGGGCAACGCTTCGATCAAGGTACAGGCACGAAATAGACGGACGCGATGGCCACAATGTCGTTTCTTCGTTCCTGCAGCAGGCTTTCCGGATTCCGTTCCCGCCAGAGATGGATGACATCGAAATTCAACTCCAGCTCCGCCATCTGGGCGGGCAGAATCTGGTTCCCCATGACCAAAAGTGCGCGCTTATTCATACATGAATCCCGTTTACAAAAAGAAATGCCAGCATGACGCCGGCATCCTTTTAAAACAAGTTATATCTTGTAAATTACGTGCGTGGGCTCATTGCTGTATAATAGGCACTGCCATGAGGCGCTCTTGCTTCAGGCAAAATGCTGACAGCATCTTCCAGAATATTTGAGGAAAGCTTAACAGCATCCCCTTCGCCTGTTCTTAATTTTTCGCCTTTGACTTTCAGCTCTCCATTTTCGAGGGCGCTACAGATGACTTTCACTCCGTTCTGCGCCAATGAAAAAGCCATTTCCGACCCTTGCCGGGTCGTGGCATTCACGCCGATCACATCCCTTTTGTTGGCACCATAAGCAAATTCAATTTTGCTCAAGGCCTGGCGACCTTGACCGCTCAGGGCTTCATGGACGCGGCAAAGCGCATATTGGGCCGTGGTAGGACTCTGTGCTTCAGCAGCAGCCTGCTGTGCAGTTCTGATACTTTGTGACATTTTTTATTACCTTTGGATTTGATGTTACGTTGCCGTCCTGTTTTTATCCCTGGACTTAAATTATGTCAATAATTTATGCCAACCTCTTGCGCTACACCGCACGAAAATGGTTTATAGGGGCGCAATGAGCAAGACCAACGCCAAAAAACTCTATATCAAAACCTGGGGCTGTCAGATGAACGTCTATGACAGCCGCCGGATGACGGACATTCTGGGCCCGCTGGGATACAGCGAAACAGATGACCCCAAGGATGCCGATATGGTGATCCTGAACACCTGTCACATCCGTGAAAAAGCGACCGACAAGGTGTTTTCGGAAATCGGGCGTTTGAAAGAAATCAAAGAAGACCGCGCTGCGGATGGCAAAAAAACATTGATTGCCGTGGCCGGCTGCGTGGCACAGGCCGAAGGCGAATTCATCATGGAGCGGGCAAAGGCCGTGGATCTGGTGTTCGGCCCGCAAGCGTATCATGAACTTCCTGAAATGATTGTGAAGGCCACGGGCGAACGTCTTGTAAACACAGGTTTAGCCGTCGATACGAAATTCGATGCGCTCCCCGAAGAAAGCCTCAATCACGGCCCGTCCGCGTTTCTTTCGGTGCAGGAAGGGTGCGATAAGTTTTGTACGTTCTGCGTTGTCCCCTATACGCGCGGCGCGGAATATTCCCGTCCCGTTCAACAGGTTTTGGAAGAGGCAAAACGGCTTGTGGGTGCGGGAGCGAAAGAAATCACGCTGCTCGGTCAAAACGTCAATGCCTATCACGGCGAAAATGCCGATGGCACCGTTTGGGGTTTGGCGCGTTTGATCGAAGAAATCGCTGCAATATCGGGTCTTGAACGCATTCGTTACACCACCTCGCATCCCTGTGATATGACGGATGAATTGATTTTCGCCCACAGAGATATCCCCAAACTTATGCCCTATTTGCACCTGCCCGTGCAGTCCGGTTCGAACAAGGTTTTAAAGGCCATGAACCGCAAACATACGGCGGAATCTTATCTGGATACTCTTGAGAATGTCCGCAAATCCCGTCCCGATATTGCCCTGTCGTCCGATTTTATTGTCGGCTTTCCCGGCGAAACGGACGAAGATTTTGAACAGACGATGGCTGTGATCCGGCGTGTGGGGTACCAGTCTGCCTATTCCTTTAAATACAGCGCCCGGCCCGGCACGCCCGCCGCCGCGATGCAGGCCGCGATTATCCGCGAAGAGATCAAGCAGGAACGGCTGGAACGGCTACAGGCTCTTCTCAATGAACAGTTCCTTGCCTTCAACACCCCCTTTGTCGGCACCGTTCAACCCGTGCTGATCGAACGTAAATCAGACCGGAAAGACAGCCTTCAGGGCCGCACCCCCTATAACCAGTCCGTCAATGTGCCGGGGATGGAACGGCTGGTCGGGCAGATCGTGGATGTTAAAATCAACCACGCCTCCCCCACCGCCCTGCGCGGAGAAATTGTTACCACGGAACTGGTTGCAAAATCTGCTTAACCCCCAAATTCTATAGACATAATATTTTTCTTGTAATAGAAATCGTGGCCCTGTAGGTTCAGGGCCGATCAAGTTTTGTTTGTAGATGCTAGGTATAGGCTCATGAGTGGACGCCGTTTCGAAGTTACCCTTCCCGATGGAGTTTCTAGGGAAAGCCTTGATGCATTTTTGAGGGCCGCAAGCAATCTGGGGGCCGATGTAAAGGCTGTTGCAAGCAAACTTGAAGCTCCCCTATATGCAAAAAGAGAAGTCGTTTTGGGCGTGCTGCAACTCGATAATCACACGTTGGAAGAAAAAGAAGCGATCCTAAAAAAAGCAGGGTTTCATATTGCGCCGAGCGAAATTGATGCATTGCTCTCGTCTTGCAAGAAAAATGATAAAATCGACACGATTGATTGGTTTCAAATATTTTACGCCCCACACAACGCCTCTTCAAAAGAAGTTAGGGATTATGACCATTCTTTTTATCAGGCCTTGGCAACGCAGGTCAGCAGACTAAAAGCAAGAAATGAGCAAGTTCCGGAAACTGTTCTTAAGTTTTTTGAGCGCGCCTCTTCATCTCCCGCGCCACAGCCCTAATCGCTACACTTTTAAATTTAACTATGAAGATTAGCGTCGACCGTAGCTGTGAAAATAATCCATACAATCCCACCGCTTTGCGGGCGACATGACTTACCCCTTGATTTTCTTTAAAAAAATCATAAATCTGTGTTCGGTTAACCATTCCATGATAGACTGGATGAAACAGTGAGGCCCGGCATATCCAAAGACGGCGATAAACGCGTCAATATGACGTTTGATAACAATTCCCTGCTTCCCCTTTTGTACGGGGAGCATGATGCGCACCTTAAATATCTTGAAAATATGCTGGATGTGCATATCTCCAGCCGCGGAAACACCATTTCCATCAAGGGCAATAATAAAGCCATGCAAACCGCTGAAACCGTGCTGGATATGATGTGGGCGCGCCTTGAAAAAAATCAGGATGTGACGATCAGCGATTATGACGCCGCCCTTCGTTTTGCGCGGGGCGAACGCACGGCGTCCCCCATGAACGGCCCGCATGCGGCACACGAAAATTTTCTCGATGAAAAGGCCGCGATCAAAAGTAGCGCGGGCGGAAAACTGGTGACTCCGCGTTCTGCCAACCAATCTGCGTATATTGAAGCCATGCGCAACCATGAAATGGTATTCGGGATCGGCCCCGCCGGTACGGGGAAAACATTTCTTGCCGTTGCGCTAGCCGTTGAAATGTATAAAGCGGGTCTGGTCGAACGGCTGGTCTTCACACGCCCGGCGGTGGAGGCCGGTGAACGGCTGGGATTTCTTCCCGGCGACCTTTTGGAAAAAATCGACCCGTACCTGCGGCCCATTTATGATGCTTTGCGCGAATTGATGCCGGGCGATACGGTGCAAAAGAAAATGGCGTCCGGCGATATTGAAATCGCGCCCCTTGCGTTTATGCGCGGCCGTACCCTCAAAAACGCCTTCGTCGTTCTGGATGAAGCGCAGAACACAACGGCGATGCAAATGAAAATGTTTTTAACCCGTATGGGTCAAGGATCACGCATGGTGATCACGGGCGACCCGACGCAGGTGGATTTGCCGCTCGGCACCACATCGGGTCTGAAGGATGCCATGAATATTTTAAAAGACATTCCCGAGGTCGCCTTTATCCACTTCAACAAGGATGACGTCGTCCGCCATCGCCTTGTCGGGAAAATCATCTCCGCCTACGATCATCATGACAAAGCCAAGCACTGAATACATCATAGATGTCAGCCTGTCGGAACCCGAATGGACGGCGTCTTTTCTGGATGTGGAAAAGCTCGCAGCCAAGGCTATGAAATACACGCTGCGTATTGCAAAACTTCCCGACTTTCTGGAAGACCGCGATATTGAAGCGGCGATTGTGTTGGCGAATGATGATTTGATTCAGGTCCTGAACCGCGAATATCGCGAAAAGGACAAGGCGACGAACGTCCTGTCTTTTGCGGGTCTTGATTCGGATATGCCTGTGCCTGCCGAAGGCCCCTATCCGCTCGGTGACATCATACTTTCGTACCAAACCATCGCACGCGAAGCCAAGGAACAGGACAAGTTCTTCAAAGATCACTTCCTGCATATGATAGTCCACGGCACGCTGCATCTTCTGGGCTATGACCACGAAGACGAAGACGAGGCAACCATCATGGAAAGCATGGAAATCAGGATATTAGAAAAAATGAATATTCAAAACCCTTACATGGGTAATTTCTCTGTGGCATAATCTTGAAACGATGTTGAATGGCAAAATGTCTTATGACAAACCTCCCCCGCGTGCGGTAACCGCACCCGGACAGATCCAAAACCCCACCCAGACCGAAGTCCGTAAAACGCACGCGCTTTCATGGTTGAAACGCATGGTGCTGCGCGGCGCTGACAATTCAAACAGTCTTCAGGACGTGATCGAAGACTATCTCGAAGAACGTAAGGATGAAGAACCATCCTCGCAGGATGAAGAAAATGAAAAGAACCTGATTGTCAATGTGCTCAAGGCGCATGACCTGAAGGTCGCCGATGTGATGGTGCCGCGGGCGGATATTGTCGCGGTGTCCAAAGATGCCGATCTGGAAACATTCCGTGCCCTTTTTGAAGAAAAACAGTTCAGTCGTTTTCCCGTCTATAATGGCGATCTGGATCATGTCATCGGCACGATTCATATCAAGGATGTGCTGGGCTGCGTTCTTGCCGGAAAAAATTGTTTACCAAAAGACCTCGTGCGCGATGCGATGATCGTCAATCCGGGATTGCCCGTGATGGAACTCTTCTTGATGATGCGCAACGATAAAAAACACATGGCGCTCGTCGTGGACGAACATGGCGGGATCGACGGCCTTGTGACGCTCAATGACATTGTCGAAGAAATCGTCGGTGATATCGAAGATGAATTCGATACGGACGACCAACCCGCCATCATTGAAAAACCGGACGGCTCGCTCATCGCCGATGCGCGCGTGGAAATGGACGATTTCGAAGACCGATTCGGGGCCTTTTTGTCCGCCGAAGAACGCGAAGACATTGAAACACTCGGCGGGCTGGCCTTTGAACTGGCTGGCCGCGTGCCCAGACGCGGGGAAACACTGAAACACCCATCGGGTATGGTTCTTGAAATCATGGATGCGAATTCCAGCCGCGTGACACGGGTGCGGGTGCGCAATCTTCCCCATGTGAATGACGCGGACAGCGTCTGACAAACCCCCTCGCCTTCGTACGGCATATCCTCTATTCTCCGCCCCATGAATACGGCGTGGATCAACAGGTTCGGCTTTTTTGCGGCCAGCGCGTTTTGCGGATGGTTTGCCGCCTTTGCCATGCCACAGGTGTCGTTCTGGCCCTGCCTGTTTTTGGGACTTTCCGGCCTTTACTATCTCTGGGGCAAGACATCGGGGCCTGGCATGGCTTTTGGCACCGGTTTCTTTTTTGCACTCGGCTATTTCATCACCGGACTATGGTGGATCGGCAATGCCTTGCTGGTGGATGGAAATGAATTTGCCTGGGTCTGGCCCATTTCCGTTATCGGCCTTCCCACGCTGCTGGGGCTATTCACGGCCACCTATCTGGCCATCGCCCGCATGCTGGCCAATCCGAAATCCCTAACGGGGTTTTTCGCCTTCACTTTTTTCCTGACCTTTTCGGAATGGGCGCGCGGGAACGCTTTTACGGGCTTTCCCTGGAATCTGTATGGCTATGTCTGGTCTGATCACATCGTGATGGCGCAGATCGCCCATTATATCGGCGCATACGGACTGACCTTGCTCAGCGTTCTTTGGGCCGCCATGGCGGGCTTTTTGCTTTTGCAAAAACGCACGCCGCTTTTTTATGCCCTCTCGCTGTCTTGCGTAATCGCAACGATGGCCGGAACTTACCTGTTCGGTCATTACCGGCTGCAAAACCATGCCACAGAATATGATCCTGCCAATGCCGTGGTGGTGGTACAGCCCAACATCGCACAGGACATGAAATGGGACCCCGAAGCCATACAGGAAAACTATTTAAAAATCCTTAGCCTGTCCAAGGGTGCAACCTTTGGCAAACCGCGCCCCAAGAATGTGTTTATCGTCTGGCCCGAAACGGCCATATCCCCGGCCGTTTATGCGCGCCCTGAAAACATGGATCTGATGCGTCAGATGATGGAACACTATCATGATGAAAACGCCTACCTGATCACCGGCGTCTTGCGGCGCACCGAAAACAAACCCGGCGACATAGGTTCTGCGAACAGCATGATTCTTTTGAACGCGCGCCTTTCGGCCCTCGACATTTACGATAAATCGCATCTGGTACCGTTCGGGGAATTCATCCCGATGCAAAACTGGATTCCGCTCAAACCCGTTGCCTCGTTTCGCGGCTTTGATCGTGGCAAGGGCACGACAACCATTTCCCGCCCGGGGATACCGCCGTTCAGCCCGCTGATTTGTTACGAAGTGATCTTTCCGGACAAGGTGGTCAAAACCGGCACCGGGCGTCCGCGCTGGATGGTCAACAGCACGAATGACGGCTGGTATGGGGATTCCGCGGGGCCGCACCAACATTTCGCCCAGACACGCATGCGGGCGATCGAAGAAGGCCTGCCGCTCATCCGTTCCGCAAATACCGGCATTTCGGGGATCATCGATTCATACGGGCGTATCGTCGATCAGGTTGACATCTTCGAAGAAGGGATTTTGGTCTCCAACCTGCCCTTGCCACTGCCCGCCTCCCCGTCCCATGGCCCTTGGCTGTTCCAGATTCTGCTCCCCTTGATCGCCATACCTTGGATGATTGCAAGATTCGTTTGGAAAAAATAAAAGCGACCTATCCAGACGGCTAGATTACCACAGGAAACTTGCATACCTTGGTACGCGTTGCTACGGTTTGATCTGCATTCTCGACAGTGACTTTGTTTATGATGCGCAAGCTATGTAAATTGCGGGGGTACCCTATGCTGACCAAAATGAAATCGACCGGAAAAACCGACGCGACCAAAAAGAAAGGCCGCGCCAATTCCATTGATGAAAGCGTTGGCAGCAAGTTGCGGCAAAGACGTGCGCTCTTGGGGCTCTCGCAGGAAAAGCTGGCCGAACAGGTTGGCATTACTTTTCAACAAATCCAGAAATACGAAAATGGCGCAAACCGTATCAGTGCCAGCCGCCTGTACGAATTCAGCAAAGTTCTGAATATCCCCGTCACCTTCTTCTTCGAAAGCACGGAAGCCGAGCAGACAGGCGTGTTTGCAAATGGCTTTGCGGAAAGCGAACAGGACAATTTCATCGGACAGGACGATGTTCTTCAACGCAAAGAAACGCTGGAGTTGATCCGCACCTATTATTCGATCAAAAGTCCCAAAGTGCGCAAAGACCTCATGAAACTGGTCAAGAGCATGGCGGAAAGCTCTGCCGAATCCGAAGACTGAAGGCTTGCCTTTCGCGACGGCAAAGGGTAGCGTTCTCCAACCTTAACAAAAGAATTCCATAAATTATGTCCAAAGCCATGCTCAAAAACATTCCCGTTCCCGCAACGGCCATGAAAGATTTCATCTTCACCTCCGAATCCGTATCCGAAGGACACCCGGACAAGGTCTGCGACCAGATTTCGGATGCCATTCTGGACAAGATACTGGCGGCAGATCCCTATGCGCGCACGGCCGTTGAAACCGTGGCTACCACCAACTATGTCGGGATTATCGGCGAAGTGCGCTGCCCAGACTCCATCACGCATGACGTGATGGCCCAAACGGCGCGTGAAGCGATCAAAAAGATCGGCTATGAACAGGATGATTTCCACTGGAACAAGGTAGAAATTGATTGCCGCGTCCATGCGCAATCCGTGGATATTGCGCAAGGCGTCGATGCCGCCGGCAACAAAGATGAAGGGGCTGGCGATCAGGGGATCATGTTCGGCTACGCCTGCCGCGAAACACCGGAACTGATGCCCGCCGCCATTCATTACAGCCATGAACTTCTGCGCCTTTTAGCGCAAGACCGTCACAGTGGTGTTCTGTCCAAATTCGGGCCGGATGCCAAATCGCAAATCTCGCTGGAATATCGTGACGGGCAGCCCGTCCGTGCGACCTCCGTTGTCTTGTCCACACAACATGATGAAAGCCTGACGCAGGACGATGTCCGCGCGCTGGTCATTCCCTACATTCAAAAAGTCCTGCCGGATGGCTGGATGCCTGCTGCCGACGAACTTTACATCAATCCCACGGGGCGTTTCGTGATCGGCGGGCCGGTCGGTGATTCCGGTTTGACGGGCCGTAAAATCATTGTCGATACCTATGGCGGTTCCGCACCGCATGGCGGCGGGGCTTTTTCCGGGAAAGACCCGACGAAGGTGGACCGTTCCGCGGCCTATGCCGCCCGCTATGTGGCAAAAAACATTGTGGCCGCCGGCTATGCCGAACGCTGCACGTTGCAACTTTCCTACGCCATCGGCGTTTCCAAACCGATCTCCCTCTATGTGAACACGCATGGAACCGGCTCGGTGGACGAAGCCCATATCGCGAATGCCATCGGCAAGGTGATCAACCTTTCCCCGCGCGGTATCCGCGAACACCTGCAACTCAACCGCCCGATCTATGCGCGCACGGCGGCCTATGGCCACTTCGGCCGCAAGCCCGAAGCAGATGGCGGGTTCAGCTGGGAAAAGCTCGACCTCGTAAAACCCTTGCAGGATGTATTGGGCTAAGGCTTAAAGCGCGAGCTTTTCACGTACCAGAAACCCTTCGCCCGTTGTACCATTTTTTGATGGCATGACAGATACGCGTACGCGCTCTCCCGCCGCAAAAGATTTCGCGATGCTATTGGGTATAAAAGCATCCAGGGGTCTGTTATTTTTAAGGGAGATACAATTTAAATCCGCCTGAAAGAACAGTGTAGAAAGGCCGAGCTTTTTTAAGTTGCTGCCGAACTGTCGTCTTTGTGCACGGGTCAATGTCTGCTCAAACCCCGCGCTGTACGTGGGTGAACCCATATCCACTATTTTCCCGATGGCTATCATTTTACTCATAGCAATTTTTATCAGATGCCTTTATCTAGACGGTCAGTTACAATAAATCATTTGTTATGTCTATAAGATTTTGCCATGGGAAAAATACCAGCCGCCTTTACACAGGAAGCAAAAAAGCGCGTCTTCGGCCGTCGTCTAGGACGACCCATGAGTGCCTCGCGGCAGGATGTTATTGATAAACTCCTCCCTAAACTCACGCTAGATTTACCGGATTTGAAGGAAGACGGCACACTCGCCCCCGCCACCCTTTTCCCGCAGGATAAAGAGATCGTTCTCGAAATCGGTTTTGGGAATGGCGAACATTTGAAAGCGATGATGGAACAACGCCCCGACCGCAATTACATCGGCGCGGAACCCTTCATCAACGGCATGTCGGCCTTCCTCAAAAGCATTGCGGACATGGATCATGCCAACATCCGTGTCTGGATGGATGACGCCGTGATGCTCTGCCGTTCGTTAAAACCGGGAAGCGTTTCGGCCATATACATCCTGAACCCTGACCCGTGGCCAAAGAAAAAACACCATAAACGCCGGATCGTACGGGCCGAAACCCTGCCCGAATATCACCGCATCCTGAAAAAAGACGGTCGTCTGGTCATGGCCACGGATGTGGATGACCTCGCCGAATGGATGGTCACGGAAACCATCAATCACGGCGGGTTTGAATGGCAGGCGGAGCGTGCAAGCGATTGGAAAACCATGCCGAATGACTGGTTTTTAACCACCCGCTACGCCGCCAAAGGCGAAGCCGCGGGCCGGCGGGAGACTTATCTGTTGTTTAAAAAGAAATTTATCTACTAGGGCTTTTGTTATCGATACCTAACTTAGGTTTTGTATCATTAGAATTGGCGCGAGAACACAAACGCATGTTAGAAGCCCTATCTGAGAAAGCCTTTACACATTCATCAAGATAATCAGCATGTTTATTAAGACCAGAGATCATATCTCCCAACTTTTGATCCACTAAGGCTGTAACTCCATCAACACTGCTTATAGATTTGAACGAAACACTTTCTTCACCCACTTCAACTAACAAATCAGGGTAAAAGTTTGCTTTTTCATCTCCAGGTTGATTGATATGATCCGTAAAAATAATTCTCACATTTCTATTAGGTGGTAGTTGTAGCCTCTCTATTTCAGGCAGTTGTGCTGTATATATACAGAACTCACATCTATCAAAATAACCGCCAGTTCCGTGCCTTTCGTACGAACCAATGATTTCGTCATTTCTATTACCTGGCAAATCTCTCAGTTCGCCAACTTTTCTGGCAAAATAATCCACCATAAGCTTTTTGACATCACCAAACGTTAAAAGTTTTTCCGTTGACACTTTATCAAAAGATTCTTTAGGCATGTGTAATCCCTGTAACTCCAAAAATGTTTAGCATCCTTTGTCTATATGTTAAATAAAATAATATGTCAATACTTTGCTGTAATTAAACATAAAACCATGCCGAATGACTGGTTTTTAACCACCCGCTACGCCGCCAAGGGCGAAGCCGCGGGCCGGCGGGAGACTTATCTGTTGTTTAAAAAATCCTGAGCACAGCATATTTTAGTTGAAACTTACCACAAAGTATTATACATAACTATAAATTCGATTTATGGAAGGACAAAATCATGCAGGGTCTGGCTGGCGATAAAGGCGAAATCCTTGGAGCTATTTTAAAAAATAAGTTTAACGGGGATCCAACGGCCTTTCAGCTATGGATGGCTACACCAAACAAAGATCTGGGCGGCGATACTCCGACTATGGAATTAATTATACGTCCTCAGGGAGCCGGATTGTCGGCCATAGAAGCCGCCGCATCCTTGATCGGCACGCCAGCACAAGAAAAAAACCTTGTCATCACGGCACCATAGGCGTATATAACTCCAAAATCCTGATCGTATGATTAAGGTGGGCTCGAAAAGAAGCCCGCCTTTTTTGTTACCAAATCAGGATGTTGGATAGAAAAAAGGGCATGAAGAACACACCGCTTGAACACACATTGATCCGTCTGGCCGAACCAGTGATACGGGACTTGGGCTTTGAACTGGTTCAACTGGAATTCAAGGGCGGCGTCCTTCAAATCCTTGCGGAAGATCCGCGCACGGGAAATCTCGGCCTCGATGATTGCACGCAAATCACGAAAATGCTGGGCCCTGTGCTGGAGGTGGAAGACCCGATTTCCGGCGCCTATACGCTGGAGATCAGCTCCCCCGGGATTGACCGCCCGCTGATTAAGGCCGCCGACTTCGTCAAATATGCGGGGTTCGAGGCGAAAGTGGAACTGGATGAATCCATCGGAGGACAACGCCGGTTCCGCGGAAAGATATTGGGAGAAAAAGACGGCTTTGTGACCTTGCTGGTCGATAAGGTCGAACACAGATTAGAGATCGAGGCGATCAAAAAAGCCCGCCTTGTTCTGAACGACGAATTGATCAAAGCGACCCGGATGGAACGCGAGATCGCAAAAGAAACAACGAACTGAACGATTTAAAACGACACGAAAGGTTAAAAGGAAAAATCAAGATGGAACTGCTGCAAGTCGCCGATGCTGTTGCCCGTGAAAAATTGATCGACAAGGACATTGTCATTGAAGCCATGGAAGAAGCCATTCAAAAAGCTGCCCGCGCAAAATACGGGCATGACCATGACATTCGTGCGCACATCGACCGCAAGACCGGCTTGATTGATCTAAAACGCTACCGTGAAGTTGTCGAAACGCTGGAAGACGAAGTCCGCCAGATGACGCTGGACGAAGCCAAGCGTATGAAAAAAGATGCCGTGATCGGTGAATTCCTGATCGATGACCTTCCGCCGCTGGATTTCGGCCGTATCGCCGCGCAGACCGCTAAACAAGTGATCGTGCAAAAGGTGCGTGAAGCCGAACGTGAACGCCAGTACGGCGAATTCAAGGACCGCGTAGGCGAAGTTATCAATGGTGTTGTCAAACGCGTTGAATACGGCAACACCACCGTTGACATCGGCGGCAAGGGCGAAGGCCTTCTGCGTCGCGATGAATCCCTGCCCCGCGAACATTTCAAGGTTGGCGACCGCGTCCGTGCGTACATCTATGATGTGCGTCAGGAACCGCGCGGCCCGCAAATCTTCCTCTCGCGTTCGCACCCGCAATTCATGGCAAAACTGTTCATGCAGGAAGTGCCAGAAATTTATGATGGCGTCATCGAAATTAAAGCCGTTGCCCGTGATCCGGGTTCGCGCGCCAAAATCGCCGTTGTCTCCCGCGATTCCTCCATCGATCCGGTCGGTGCGTGCGTTGGTATGCGCGGATCGCGCGTTCAGGCCGTTGTCGGTGAATTGCAAGGCGAAAAAATCGACATCGTCGAATGGTCGAGCGACATCGCGAGCTTCATCGTCAAAGCCCTGCAACCCGCCAACGTGGCAAAGGTTGTTCTGGATGAAGACAAAAAGCGTATGGACGTGGTCGTTCCCGAAGAAGAGCTTTCGCTTGCCATCGGCCGCCGCGGTCAAAACGTCCGTCTTGCCTCCATGCTGTGCGGCTGGGACATCGACATCATGACCGAAGCCGAAGAATCCGCGCGCCGCGCCGAAGAAACCAGAACACGCTCCGCGCTGTTTATGGAAGCACTGGACGTGGACGAAGTCATTGCGCACCTACTGGTGGCCGAAGGCTTTGCGACGGTGGAAGAAATCGCCGAAACGCATGTTGATGAAATGATGCAGATCCAGGGATTCGATGAAGAAGTCGCAGCAGAGCTGATCAACCGTGCCCAGACATGGCTGGATGAACAGCAAAAGAAACTGGCCGAAGAAAGCAAAAAGCTGGGTATCGCCGACGACCTTCTGACCATGGATGGGCTGTTGCCTGCGCAAATCATCAAACTGGGACAGAACGGCGTCAAAACCAAAGATGACTTTGCCGATCTGGCCACCGATGAACTGGTGGAAATTCTGGGTGAAGATTCCATCACCCGCAAAACAGCCGAGGACCTGATTATGAAGGCCCGCGAAAGCTGGTTTGCACAGGAAGAGGAGCAGGCCGCCGCCAACGGCTAACGAGCCTGCCTCCCCTCAACCTCTAGACTGTAAACAGAAGTGACGTAATGAGCGAAAGCAAAGAAGACAAAAAAGACAAAAAGCCCCTCTCCCTCGGCTCCAAATCCGGCGGGACGTTGAGTCTGAAAGGCAATGCGGCGGCGCAAGCCCGGCAAAACCTTTCGGGCGGGTCCCGCGGCACGGTGGTAGAAGTTCGCCGCCGGCGCGCCGCGACGCGCGCGGATGAACCACAGCCATCCGCAGGTGGTGTGGTGGATGAAGCCTTGTCTTCCGAACTTCACAACCTGACATCCGAAGAACGGGATGCACGGGCCAAAGCCTTGCGTGAGGCCCTCTCCCAACCCAAAAAAGAACGCCCCACCGCGGCGGACGAAGGAATCGGGCAGACCGTTGTCCGTGAAAAACCGGCCGAAAAAACGGCGGCTGAATCGCTTGACGATGCGCGTCGCCGTGAACTCGAAGAACTGGAACGGATCGAAGCCGAAGAAAAAGCCCGCCAGCAGGAAAATGACCGGCAACGTCAAAGCCAGGTTCGTTCCTTTACGGCGAACACGGCCCCGTCCGCGCCCTTTGCCCGTCCCGGTGGCGCGGCACCGTCAGGCCGCGATGATGGCGATTCCGAAAGTGTGCGTGACCGCATGCGCCGGAACAATACCCGCAATCCCAAGGCGGATGAGGGTGATCGCTGGCGCGGTGGAAAACTCACCGTAACAAAAGTCCTGAACGAAGATTTTGACCGTGATGGCGGGCGTTCCCTCGCCTCCCAACGCCGTGCGCGGGAAAAAGCCCGTAAGATGGCCCTTGGCCCCAAGGAACCGGCGCAAAAGATTTTCCGCGAAGTCGTTCTTCCCGAAGTTATTACGGTGCAGGAACTGGCAAACCGTATGTCGGAACGCGGGGCTGATGTGATCAAGGCACTCATGAAAATGGGTGTGATGGCCACCATCAACCAGGCGATCGATGCAGACACGGCTGAAATTATCGTGTCCGATTTCGGCCACACCGTAAAACGCGTGACCGAAGGCGATGTGGAACAAAACCTCGGCGGGATCGAAGACGATGTTGCGGATCTGCATCCGCGTCCGCCGGTCGTCACCATCATGGGTCACGTTGACCATGGTAAAACCTCGCTGCTGGATGCCCTTCGCGCTACGGATGTTGTATCCGGTGAAGCGGGTGGCATTACCCAACATATCGGGGCCTATCAGGTCACGTTGCCATCCGGTGCGAAGATTACCTTCCTCGATACGCCGGGTCACGCCGCCTTTACCGAAATGCGGGCCCGTGGTGCGAATGTCACGGACATCGTCGTTCTGGTCGTGGCTGCCAACGATTCCCTGATGCCGCAAACGATAGAAGCCATCGCCCACGCCAAGGCGGCGAAGGTTCCGATGATCGTGGCCATCAACAAAATCGATCTGCCCGACGCCAATCCGCAAAAGGTCAAAAACGATCTCTTGTCACACGAAGTTGTGGTGGAAGAACTGGGCGGCGATACGCAGGTTGTCGAAATTTCCGCCAAAAAGAAACTCAACCTCGACAAACTCGAAGAAGCCATTCTTTTGCAGGCAGAGGTTTTAGAACTAAAGGTCAATCCGAACCGCGCGGCCGAAGGCGCGGTGGTCGAAGCCAAAATGGAAATCGGCCGCGGTTCCGTCGCCACCGTATTGATCCAGCGCGGCACGTTGCGTCAGGGCGATATCTTTGTCGTCGGTGCCGAATGGGGGAAAGTCCGCGCGCTCTATGATGACCGTGGCACCCAGCTTGCCGAAGCCATTCCGGGCCAGCCGGTGGAAGTATTGGGCCTGACCGGAACGCCGGAAGCCGGCGATATTCTGAACGTCGTCGAAAACGAAGCCAAGGCCCGCGATGTGGCGGAATACCGCGCCCGCGTCAAACGGGAAAAGGCTTCTGCGGCCCTGTCGTCCAAAGGAAAATCGTTCGAAGATATTCTTGCCGCCGCGAAGGTTGCGGACAACAAGAAAATCCTGCCTGTCGTCATCAAGGGCGATGTGCACGGATCGGTGGAAGCGATTATCGGCTCCTTGAACAAGATGACCGAAGAAAATACCGAAATCGGGATTCAGGTTCTGCATTCTGGTGTCGGCGCAATTACGGAATCCGACATTACGCTGGCCAGAGCGTCCAATGCCTTCATCGTGGGCTTTAACGTCCGTGCGAATGCACAGGCTCGCACACAGGCCGAACGTGATGGCGTACAGATCCGTTACTACAACATCATCTACAATGTGATCGATGATGTGAAAGCGGTTCTATCCGGAATGCTCTCCCCGTCCCGCCGCGAAGAATATCTGGGTCAGGCCGAAATACGTCAGGTGTTCAACATCACCAAGGTCGGAAAGATTGCTGGCTGTATGGTTACGGCCGGTATGGTCAAACGGGGCGCGGGCGTCCGCCTGCTCCGCGACAACGTGGTCATTCACGACAACGGCACGCTGAAAACCCTTAAACGCTTTAAGGATGAAGTGCGCGAGGTTAAAGAAGGCATGGAATGCGGTATGGCGTTCGAAAACTATGAAGACATCAAAGAAGGCGATGTCATCGAATGCTATGAAGTGATCGAAGAAGCCAGAACACTGGAGTAAATATGTCAAAAGACCCTAACATCAAAGCAGAATGGGAACGCGTTATAAAGTCTTGCGTTGAAAAGGTTGGTGCCGAGCGGGGCTGGTCGTCAGAAGAATTGTTTAAAGACCATCCTGATCTAGTTGTAAGAATTACTCTGGCTGCTGATGAGTATGTTCAGCAAGGCACACCTGACTGTTTTTGTGATTCTTTAGGTATAACAACAGACGGTCTTAAGGAGATGCTGACAAGTAGTTTAAGGTTGGCAATGCCTACATCAAATTATGCGTAACACGACAAACCAACCATCGCAACGGATGCTCCGTGTTGGCGAACAGATCAAGGAAGTGGTTGCCGCCACGTTGATGCGCGGGCACTTCCATCATCCGGCCTTGCTGGAATCCGGCACGGTTACGGTGACGGAAGTACGTGTATCGCCCGATCTAAAACACGCCACTGCCTATGTCATTTCGCTGGGCGGCTCGCACATGGATGAAATTCTCCCGGCGTTGAATGATGAGGCGCATACGTTTCAAAAGGAAATCAACCGCCAGACGCAATTGAAATTTACGCCCAAGCTACAGTTCCGTCAGGATGATACCTTCGACAATGCCCTGCGGCTCGAAGGCATCATGTCCACCATCAAATATTCCGATCAGGAATAATCCCATGGCCCGCAAACCAAAAGGCAACAAGATTGACGGATGGGTCAATCTGAACAAACCGGTCGGGATGACCTCGACACAGGCACTCGCCGCCGTCAAACGCGCGCTGAAACCGCAAAAGGCGGGGCATGCGGGTACGCTTGACCCCCTCGCCTCCGGCATACTGCCTATCGCGCTTGGGGAGGCAACAAAGACCGTTCCTTATGTGCAGGATTCCATCAAAACCTATAATTTTACCGTGACATGGGGTGAACAGCGGGCGACGGATGATGCCGAAGGCGAAGCGATAGCCACATCGGACAAACGTCCTGCCCGCGCGGATATTGAATCGCTCCTGCCCGCCTTCATCGGGGACATCGAACAAACCCCGCCCCAGTTTTCGGCCATCAAGGTGGATGGGGAGCGGGCCTATGACCTTGCCCGGAACGGCGAAGCGGTTGAGCTTAAATCCCGGCAGGTTTACATCGAATCTCTCGAAATTGTTGATCACACCCCCGAAAAGTCCGCTTTTCGCTGCGTTTGCGGCAAGGGGACGTATGTCCGGTCACTGGCCCGCGATATGGGGCTTAAACTGGGCTGTTTTGGCTATATTTCGCTGCTGGAACGGGCGGCGGTCGGCCCCTTTACGCTGGAAACCGCGATAAAGCTGGACATTTTTCAAAATATGGACGATAAACCCGCCACGGAGCAGGTATTGCTTCCCCTTCAGACCGCCCTGGACGACATCCCGGTTCTGGCCTTGAGGGAACAAGAAGCCGCCCGGTTGAAGAACGGCAATGCGCTGTCCTTCGTTTCCAAACCCGATCTCGACCGTATGGCCGATGCCGGGATTGACTGGAACGGACGGAGCATTGTCACCGCGCTCACCACGCACGATAAAAAGGCCATCGCCATCGTCGAAGTGGAAGGTGTGGAACTTCATCCGATCCGCATTTTTAATGTCTAACCCGCCCTTCTCGTCATCCTGAGGGCGTAGCACGAAGGATCTTAAGATTCTTCGCTGCGCTCAGAATGACGACGGGCTTTAAAACAAAAGGAAGAAAAGACGATGTCGATTACAGCAGAAAAGAAACAAGCGATTATCAAGGACAACGCCACCACAGCAAACGACACGGGCTCTCCCGAAGTGCAAGTGGCCATCCTGACGGAACGGATCAACAACCTCTCCGAACACATGCAATCAAACAAGAAGGATTTCAGTTCCCGCCGCGGCCTGCTGAAACTCGTGGCCACGCGCCGCACGCTTCTGGACTACTTGAAGAAAAAAGATGAAGGCCGTTATGCGGCCCTGATCGAAAAACTCGGTATCCGCCGCTAGTATTTTTCGAGAACGGAATTGAAAAACCCGCCCAACGGCGGGTTTTTATTTGCGGAAATACCGCCATTATTCCGCCTTAAAAGACATCACAATATCACTATTCCTCCTTTAATCTGTCACTGGGCAGGCGCGAGAATGAGCGCATCAACAAGTTGATCACAAAGGAGATCAAACATGAAAACTGCAATGAAATATGTCTCGATGGCCGCACTGGCCGCTGTTGTCGCCCTGCCTCTGGCTTCCGCTGCGCACGCTGCGGAAACGAAAGCCCCGGTCGAAGCGGCAAAGACGGCGATGACCAAGGCCGAAGCACCGGTGGCCAATTTCGCCAGCCTCGATAAAAACAAGGACGGCAGCTTGAGCCTGCCGGAATTCGAAAAGGCTTTCAAATCCAAAGAAACCGTGAAGGCCAAGCAGGAATTCGCCGCGCTGGATAAAAACGGCGACAAGAAAATTTCCGCCGAAGAATATGCCGGCATGAAACAAATGTAAGGAACAAAATAAAAACCCCGCTTTATGCGGGGTTTTTTTCTCTTACGCCGCGTCTTTTTGGTCGGCCAGCGTATAGCGTTTGAGGATTTTTCCGTCCTGCAATTCAAAGACCACCGGTACGCCAGTTTCCATTTCCGCCTTGTTGATGCTTTCCGGTGTTTCCGCACCGATGATAATCAACAGCGCGCGAAGCGAATTTCCATGTGCCGCCACCAGAACATTCTTTCCGCCATCGAGCAGCGGTTTGATGTTTGCTTCGTAATACGGGCGCACGCGCTTTTCGAC